>NZ_VPAF01000003.1:0-228420 GCF_013419345.1 Acinetobacter sp. YH12086 | reverse complement strand
TAAGGTTTTTAATCAGTTGTATTACGGTGACTTCATGTCTCTTACTGATTTTATAGAGTGTGCGATTAATGACTAAAATTCGATTAACAAAACCCCAATTCGCCCAGCTCCAAATTGACAACTTAACGTCAAAAGACATGCCCTACTTTGAAAATTGGGATGCGCAGGAAGTTGAACTGTTTAATGCGATTGTGAATGCAGTCGATTACGACAATGAGTTTACTTTCAATATGCGTGGTTGGTCACGTCAGCGTGTTGTAAATGGCACAGGCGGCATGATCGAAGTTAATGAAATGAATGCTGATGAGCTATACCACTTGTTTAGCTGTTATTTGAGCGGGTTGTCTAGAAATGTGATGGAAAGTTTGAAGGAGGTGTCTTGATGAAATCCAATGCTGAACATGAATTGCTTCAAGCTATCTTTAATGAAATGCAAGAGCTAAAAAAAGCTATTCAAAAAAAGGATGAGCGTCGAGTAAATGTGAGAGAGTTTTCCCAACGATTAAATATCTCAATTCCCTCTCTTTATTCTCGTATTAATGATGGTGTGATTCAAAAACCAAATAAGGATGGAAAACTAAGTTACTGGCTGAATAGCTATGTAAATGAAGTTGTCACACAGCCCTCAAACTCTGATAAAGTAGCCGCTTAAATTAGCGGCTTTTTTAATTGCGCTAAATTTAAGCAAAAATTCTAATGTGAGTAACATTGTGAGTAACAATTATATTAATTAATTATTACCACAATAAAAATCAGAGGTTTACATCCAAAATGCTTCTAATGATCGACAATTATGACTCTTTTACCTACAACATCGTCCAATATTTTGGCGAGTTAAATCAGGAAGTAAAAGTTGTACGTAACGATGCCGTGACATTGGAAGATATCGAGCGATGGCAACCGAAGTATTTAGTCATTGGTCCTGGCCCTTGTTCGCCAAGTGAAGCAGGCATTTCAATTCCTGCGATTCAACACTTTGCGGGGAAAATTCCTTTACTGGGTGTGTGTTTAGGCCACCAAGCCATAGGACAAGCTTTTGGCGGCGATATTATTCGCGCTAAAAAAGTGATGCACGGTCGTTTATCTGACATGTATCACAGCGATCAAGGTATTTTCAGCAACCTCCCTTCTCCATTTTCCGCAACGCGTTATCACTCTTTGGTGATTGATCAAGCGACTTTGCCTGAATGTTTAGAAGTGACCTGCTGGACCAATGAAGAAGATGGCACGATGGAAGAAATCATGGGCGTTAAACATAAGACATTGCCTGTCGAAGGCGTGCAGTTTCACCCTGAATCAATTCTTAGTGAACATGGCCATCAAATCTTTAAAAACTTCTTAGAAATTTACGCTTAATCGAGTGCAAAAAATATTATGAATATTCAACAAGCTTTAAATAACATCACTAAAAATATTGAACTCACTCAACCTCAAATGGAAGAAGTGATGCGAACCATCATGCAAGGTGAAGCGACCGATGCTCAAATTGGCGCACTGATGATGGGCTTACGCCAAAAAGGTGAAAGTATTGATGAAATCACTGCCGCAGCACGTGTAATGCGTGAGTTTGCGATCAAAATTGATGTCAGTGATTTACCACATTTGGTGGATATCGTTGGTACAGGTGGTGATGGTCAAAACTTATTTAACGTCTCTACTGCGTCTAGTTTTGTTATTGCAGCAGCAGGTGCAACTATTGCTAAACATGGCGGTCGTGGTGTTTCATCAAAATCAGGCTCTTCTGATCTTTTAGAACAAGCTGGAATTAACCTTGACCTTAACATGCAGCAAACTGAACGTTGTATTCGTGAAATGGGCGTTGGTTTCCTCTTTGCCCCTAATCATCATAAAGCCATGAAATATGCTGCTGGTCCACGTAAAGAATTGGGCTTCCGTAGTATTTTCAACCTACTTGGCCCGCTTACGAATCCGGCCGGCGTAAAACGTTTTGTGATTGGTGTTTTCTCTACAGAATTATGTCGTCCTATGGCTGAAGTTTTAAAACAGCTTGGTGCAGAACATGTCTTGGTGGTGCATTCTAAAGATGGTTTAGATGAAATTAGCCTTGCATCAAGTACTTATGTTGCAGAACTCAAAGATGGCGAAGTCACTGAATGGGAAATTCAACCGGAAGCTGTAGATATCGAATCGCAAACCTTAACAGGTCTATCTGTAGATAGTGCTGCGGAAAGTCTAAAATTAATTAAAGATGCTTTAGGTAAAAACAAATCTGCGCTCGGTGATAAAGCCGCGAATATGATTGCCCTAAATGCAGGCGCAGGCATTTATGTTTCAGGCTTAACCAAAAGCTATAAACAAGGTGTTGCATTAGCACATGACATTATCTATGGCGGTCAAGCCTTAGAAAAAATGGGCATTTTGTCTGAATTTACGAAAACTTTAAAAGAATACGAAGCTTAAGATTAGGACACAGATCATGGTAGATATCGCCAATACAATTTTGGGTAAAATTGTTGAACGTAAAAAAGAAGAATTTGCAGCCCGTCTTAAACAACGTAGCTATAAAGATGTCGAAGAGCTAGCTCAAGCAGCTACACCCATTCGAGGTTTTGCACAAAACCTCGGCTCTAAACGTCCGGGGGTGATTGCTGAAATTAAAAAAGCATCACCATCGAAAGGCATCATTCGTGAAAACTTTAACCCTGCTGAAATTGCGCAGCAATATCAAGATGCTGGTGCGGCATGTTTGTCTGTTTTAACTGATGTCGACTTTTTCCAAGGTGCCGATGAAAACATTCAGATTGCACGTACGAACTGTGACTTACCTGCGCTGCGAAAAGATTTTTTAATTGACCCTTATGGTGTAATTGAAGCACGTGCATTACATGCTGACTGTATTCTTTTAATTGTGGCTTGTTTGTCTGATCAACAACTCGAAGAAATGTCGAAAACTGCTTTTGAGCACAATCTCGACGTATTGGTTGAAGTACATGACGAAGAAGAACTTGAGCGTGCAATGCGTCTTTCTGACAACTGTCTACTTGGCGTCAATAATCGTAATTTAAAAACCTTTGAAGTTGACCTCAATACATCATTACGTTTGAAGAAGTTACTTGAGCCTTCTCGCCTGCTAGTGACAGAAAGCGGCATTGCAACACCTGCTGATGTCGCGATGATGCAAGAACATGACATTCATGCCTTCTTGGTCGGTGAAAGTTTTATGAAGCAGCCACGCCCTGATCAGGCATTCAAGGAGCTGTTTGGTGTGCCTGATAAAATATAAATGAAATATGTAGGGTGAGTTCGCTCACCCTTTTTCTCCTTTGCATCTATATTAAAAAAATTACACATCCTTTTTATATTTTTTATTCAATTGAGAATTAAAAATAATGAAGTCGATTATTTCTTCTACTCTTCTATTCATTTCATTAATCTTGGTTTCACTACACCAGATAAGTTAGGCAAAAATATAACTCTTTATACTGGTTCACCGTATCATATTGACCAAAATCATATCCTCTACTTTAATATTTCCAATATGCCCGAAGGCATCATTGCTGCGCAGATTGACCTAAATCAAATTTTTCCAAATATAAATACTCACGTGCTAAAGGGCAAAAATTATGATTTCAATAAGAATCAACTTGAAATCATTAGTTATCAAGGCTTACCAATAGTCATTAATTTCTCAATCAATACTAAAAACAAGAATATTGAAAATTCAACCTATTTTTCTATTTCTAAAGGACAAAAAAATTCTTTATCAAAACCAATCAATATTATATCTCACCCTATTTCCATGGAAAAATTAAATCATTTTGAACAGATTTTTTATAAAGATACCCCTCATTTATTGAAAAAGAATTTAGCTGATGAGCCATATTTAATAAATATATTCATGTTCCATGCAGCAATAAATGATTTTGATGATATGAATGATTTTTTCCAAAATGCTATAAAGAACCTGACACAGAAAAATGATATTGATAATTATGAAAAAGCCAAAAATTTGTATCTTGAATATTTAAATTTTGGTGAAAACAATGAATTTTATGATACCACCTTAATTATGGCGGCTATCGAGCACACAGATATTTCTTTCATCAAAAAAATGAAGCTGAGAAAAATAAATGAACTTGTAGTAGATGAAGTTGAACCACAAACATATTATTTCACTAGATGCTCCCCATTAGGTAAAGCTATCCGCCTAAATCAATATCAGATAATTTCTTATTTACTTGAAAAAGGCGCTTCAACCGAAATCGTGTGTATTTCTAAATTTAATGAAGAACAATCAGCATTAGCTCTTGCAGAACAATATAAAAATAAAAAAGTTATTAAATTAATTAATTCAACTTTGAAGCCCAAATAGGACTTGTAATGAATTAAGAGTCTTCTTTATATAAAGTCTTTCCAGTTCAAATCAGTGCCATTTAAGGCTATAATTGCACTAAATTTTTGTATATTTCCCGTTTTTTCATTATGAGCAAACACGATTCTTCGCTTTCAAAAGATCAGTACAACCTACTGAAATCTTTTAAAAAGCAAATTACGAATCCACATTCCTCAACGATTGCTAAACAGCCTGAGCCAACGCCAAAGACTGTTGAACAAGAGCAGGAAGAAGACTTCGCGCTTTTCCAAAAGCAAATGCAAGGTGTTCAAAAAATGAATGCAGGAAATATTGCAAAAATGGAAAAAGTGGGTCGTAAAAAACCTGATGCGCAAACGTTGGCTAAACGTGCTGCTGCAATTGGTCCTATGGAAACAGATGATGCATTACTTTCTGATACGCAAGCGATGCTCAACCCTGTTGCCAGTCAAGCTGCTTTAAGCTATCGCATTGCAACCTTACAACATAAAGTTTTTGAAGATTTGAAAGCTGGTAATCTACGTTGGTTTGAAGCTGTCGACTTACACGGTTGCACTGTTGAAGAAGCCCGTTCTGCCGTGCTGCAAATTATTCAAATGGCGAAAGATGACAATCAAAACGTTATTAAAATTGTGCATGGCAAAGGTCCAGAAGCAATTTTAAAAACTTATGTAAATAGTTGGTTACGTCAACATCGTGATGTATTGGCATTTGTGAGCGCCCCAGAAAAACAAGGCGGCACAGGTGCTGTACTGGTTCTGCTTAAACGTGCAGAAAAAAACCCACAGTTTAAACAATAATCGGATTTAACTCCAAAAGAAGGCATTGTAATAGTTTTCTGCTACAATGCCGTCCTTGTTCAATCTCTCAGTGTAAGTGAACACGTCTTATGTCTATGCAGCAATCCTACGCAAATATCCTAACTGCCGTTGGTGAAGATCTGAATCGCCCGGGTCTTAAAGATACGCCTATGCGTGCTGCTAAAGCTTTTTCATATCTTACTTCTGGTTATAGCCAGACACTTGAAGAAGTGACCAACAATGCGGTTTTCCCATCCGATAACCGTGAAATGGTCTTAGTTAAGAATATTGAATTCTATTCATTGTGTGAGCACCATTTATTGCCTTTTTATGGCCGTGTACATATTGCTTATCTCCCAGAAGGCAATGTTTTAGGTTTATCAAAATTCGCACGTATTACAGAAATGTTTGCCCGTCGCTTACAAATTCAGGAAAACCTTACTCAGCAGATTGCTGAAGCAGTGGCTGAAGTGACTGGTGCGCGTGGTGTTGCTGTGGTGATTGATTCAGCTCACATGTGCATGATGATGCGTGGTGTAGGTAAACAAGAGTCTACAACACGTACCGTTTCTTTTGTCGGTGACTTTAAAACCAATAAAGAAGAACGTCGTGAATTTTTAAGTGCAGTTCCAGAAAGCTATTAATAGAACATTCAGCGTTAGCACTCATAAAAAAAGCCTCGAGCTCTTGAGGCTTTTTTTATTTGTGTTTTAATGTCGAAAATCGTTTGCTTTGATAGCAAAGTACTATTTTCAGGATGAATCATGTCAGATGTATATATTGCCGGTCAGGGTTTAGCACAAGCCGAACACAGCATAGACTTCCCTCGCCCAGACCGTTTGGTTCAAGGCAATCCTAAACGTGAAACCGCAAGCCTGTATGTACACCCCAATATGGACTGCGGGATCTGGCAATGTGAAGTTGGTGCATGGAATATTGTCTTTGCACCGAACAAACAAGAGTTTTTTACAATCCTTGAAGGTTTAGTACGTATTCATGATCAACAAGGCGGATATATCGAAGTTTCTGCTGGCCATGCGGGCATTATTCCCCCATCGTTTCAGGGCAAGTTTGAAGTTGTCGAAGCCGTCAAAAAATACTATGTGGTTGTAGAAGTTTAATCGCCCAAAATATTTATTTTGAAAAAATATCTTTTAAAAATATTGTTTGTAACCGTGCTGTAAGACTTGTAACTCAAAACTACAGCATAAAATTGATATCAATTACTTAATGTATTTCTGTTCATAAATTAAACATTTCATAACATGATTTCCCCCCCATATTCAAGATTAGTCCGTACATTGAAAACAAAATGAATCCTTTAGATTCATTGCTATTTTCTTTTTTTTACTAACTAAGGGTGATCACTATGGTAGCCGCAAAAAAGACAACTGAAAAAGATGAGAAAAAGACAGCGAAAACTACGGCAAAAACTGCAAAAAAGAATGAGGATAAAGTAAAAAAATCAGCTAAAGCATCGAGTAAAGATTCAAACAAAGCAACAAAGAAAACTGCTGAAAAAAAATCTAAGGACAGCACTTCTAAAAAAGAAGCTGCAACTAAAGATGAAAAAGTAAAAGCTAAAAAATCTGCATCAACTAAAAGTTCGCCGAAATCTAAAGCTGACAAAAAAGAGGCCCCTAAAAAAGCCAGCACATCAAAAAAAAGCACTAAATTTAAAGAGGAAAAGCCAAAAGCTGAGAAGAAAGCAACAAAAAAATCTTCAACAGCAAAGAAAACGGATGCTAAGGCAAGCAAGTCTAAGGGAGAAAAAACCAAGTCGACCAAAGCCAAATCCACCAGCAAAAAGACAAAATAAAAAGTAGCCTCAACTGGGGCTACTTTTTTAGCTTAAGCTTGAAATAGAGTAAGGTTGTAATGGAGTGAATATGAATAATAAATCCATCCCCACACCTAAGCGTGTATCACGCGTTCATTCCAATAGTTTTGATTACAGTTTAGATTTTAAAAAGATAAATTTTCGCGAACACCCTGAACTTTATAGAATTGGACGTGGTGAACAAGGTGTATTACTCGTAGAGCCTTATAAATCTGAAATTTTGCCTTATTGGCGATTTGCTAATGAAGAAAAAGCCATCGAAAGCAGTACCAAAATTTGGCAACTTTTTGAAGAGTATTTAGACGCTGAAGATTTTGTCGGTGCAGATATGGCACGTAAATTTTTGCAGATGGGTTTTACACGTGCACGTCGCTATGCCAACCATAAAGGTGGTAAAAAATATGAGGGTCCAGTCCCTAATGATAAAAAAGGATTAAGTGGTGCACATGGACGCGAAGAGCTTCCAAGACAAAAAGAGGATCCCGTCAAAGCAGCTGCTGCACGAGTATTTAAACAAAAATGGGATGAAGCTAAAGTTCATCCCAAGTATGTAGAGCAAAAAGCAAAATTTTTAGATTTTTTACAAAGCAAAATTAAGTGAATATCCATTTAGGATGAAGATGATCTTGTTTGCTGATCAGTTTTAGCAACGTAAATACGGTTACGACCAGTATTCTTGGCAGCATAGAGTGCTATATCGGCAGCATCTAGTAAACGTTGATAGTCAGGATGACCATTATACTGCACACAGCCAACGCTAACGGTTAAACTAAATTGCTGACCTTGTACTGTTCGGATCACTCCGTTTTCAATATATTGGCGAATATTTTCTGCAACTTTCATCGCACGGTTTACATTGGTGTCCACCAAGAGTAACAAGAACTCTTCGCCACCAATACGGAATGCATAATCGCTACCTTGGCTGTAACGCTGCAAAGCTTCGGCAATAAATTTCAGTGCAAGATCACCTGCCGCATGACCAAACTTATCATTGATCATTTTAAAGTAATCCGCGTCAAAGGCTAGCAAAGACAAAGGCGTTTCATTTTGACGTGCAAAAGTAATTTCACGTGAAATAATAGTACTAAGATAACGACGGTTTAGGAGTTGCGTCAAAGAATCATTGCCTGACTCAATATATTCAGCCACCTGAAATAATTGATCGACTAAATGCTGAATTTCACGATTTAAGTCTCGAATCTGTTGAATCAAATGTTGCAGTTGATCTTTATCCGTTATTTGTGTGGTTTGCTGCGTTAGCTCATCTACTTGATAAATTCGATCAATAATTAATTGAACCTGATCTGAACCCGAAAAAGCATATGCCGCTTTATGAATAAACCACAATCCAAATTCTGATTTTGAAAGTAAGGAATGATAAAAACTGACATTTCCCGAAAAGATTTTAAACATCAATTCATTTTCCCAATTGAGCAATGAACCACGTTGTTTATCTTTATGCACTGCCACATCTTGCATCGCTGAAAATAAGCGATAATTATGCTTGGTTTCTTGTTTTTTTTCCGTATTGATCTCATAAGATCTGCACATAATTTCTGTGCTAAATCCCATAATTTGCACAATATAACTACACATATGGAGAATATTTTGAGTTTGGTTTAGCTCTAAAATTTCAAATATTTTACGTTCTATTTCACGTACACCACGCATAATCAACCATGACGGAATGCCGACACGCGCATGCACCATTCCAACTTTTTGCTGCCTTTTAACCGAAATTTCAAAATCATTATTTAGTGCAACATTAAATGTTTCTAATAACCATTTTCTTAAGGTGTCGATGAGCCTTTTTTGAATAATATCGTCTTTAAAAAATTCAGCTGACGCTGGTTCTCGCGACATTTGTTCATAAAAAACAGTGACTAAATGCTCAACATGCTTCTGAATAAATTGCAAAGCTGCAAGATGTTCATTTTCAGTATATTGATCACAAATATCTTTCCAAGTCTGACTTAGACTTGTAATACATTCTTGATTCATTCGGTGACACAAACCACAGCTATTACAAAGCTAGAAATCATACCTCGCTTTACTTACATAAAAAAACAAATTTCTTTGATATTTCACATTTTATCTATTTTTAAAAATTAATAGAAAAATACATAACTCAATTTCAATTTATTCCAATCTTGATCATCTTGCTGCTGGTATTCATAACCTAGTCTTAAAGCATTTTGTTGGTTGACGATATATTGTAATTCAGCATCAAGTTTTAGATTCCACTGTTGCACATCTTCCCAATACGGAAGCTCTACCTGAATCAAACTATTGAATCTCTCTGACCAAATATTTTGGCAACCCAGTGTCGGCCCAAGGCCCACTCGCCATCCCTGATCAAGTGACTTGCCTCCCTGCACCTGCATTTGAGACTGCACATAACACAAATGTGTACGTTCCTGATTGGCCCAGCTATATCCAGATTGAGCTTTTAATTCAGCAACGCCATGTTGTTTCGTTTCACTAAATTGACCTGCATCTACAGACACTTGCTGCCAACCAAAATTAAAACCCCAGCTTAGCGGTGTTTTAAATGGCGTGATCGGATTGTAGGAGTTGACCGATAAAAAATCAAAATGATTGAGTTTGAGTTGGTCGTCTCGATATTGGATCGAGCCATCCCAAAACATCAACTGCGTACCAATCCGAAAGCCACCTTGCGGATCGATCAAATCATGATATGCCTGACGATGACCGAGTTCGATGTATTTTTCACCTTGAACTTCGCCTACTGCGGCTGAAAAATTTCGCGCATGATGTCCATTGACTGGGTCTAGACTTGGCTGCTTAGGTTCAGTCCGTTGTTTGGGTTGTGAAGATTGACTACGTAAGGCCAAGATTTGACGCAATTTAGGCTGCGTTTCTTCCGCACTCACCTTTCTCCCAATCAGTAATAAATACAGATGGTCATACGCCATTTCTAATATTTTCGCTTGCTCTACTTCATTAAACTGAGCGAGTGCTGTCGGCATGTTCTCAGGTTCAATTTCAGCGAGCTTATGCGCTTCGCGTGCTAAACGATATCCATGTTGCTGCGCTTGTGACAAAAGCTGCGTTTCTAATGCAGGACGATAAACCGCTGCTTGAATCAGTTGTTCATCATTGATCGCTTTGATCGTCTCAACGGGAATGGAAGCAACTTTAAATTTTTCGGTTAAATTCAGTGTCGGGCGAACCAAATCCATTAAGCCCAATAATCGATATGCACAGTTATCACTGGCGAAATAATAGGGAAAACTGACATTTTGCATTTCCCAAATATGTTTAACCAAATAACTGGTTTCTTGCTCGGTCAGTGCTAGCTCATATTCCCACAAATCACGACTTTCAAAATCACCATATTCTTTCACTTTACGGTAGTACGGCATCAATGAATATTCACCAGGATACTGCCCTGTTAAGCCTTTCCATGCATAAGACCAGTTATCTTCACCTGCAACTGTCGCTGCATAGTTAATGGCATAGGACACCAAATTTAGTTCTTTTTGATCTTTCGGATCGAGACGCAATAAGGTATGTCCAAACATAGAACTTGGATTACCCATAAAGTCTGTGGCGTAGATTAATGTTGCTTTATAAGGCTTAATTTTTCCAAACCATTCATCAAACTCAGGGCAGCTCACCACAGGTAACTGCTCTGAACGGATGGATAACTCTTGCATCAGCCACTGACTACGCGCAGGGAAACGACAACGAAAGGCTTGATTAGGTTCGGCGGTTTGAAATAGTGCAGCGACATCTGCCTCTAATTCGGCTTGGGCATTTTGACGGCCATTTTCAGCTAAAAAATAACCGGTATAGGCAACTTCACTTTGTCCTTTATGATCTGTATATAAAAGTCGTTGCCAACTGATGTGTTCAGACAGTTTTTTTGATTGTGCAAGTTCAATATATCGCTGTAGCTCTACGGTTTTAGAGAGGTTTGGATCTACAACTTGCTGAGCATATAAGATGCTCGGAATCATAAAGGTACAAAATAAAGCAATTGATTTCATTCAGTTATATTCAAATCCATTTTTATATATTTTAGATAATAAAAAACCCTGCCGAGAGACAGGGTTTTGAAAGCATCGATTAAACGTATGCTTTAAGTACTTCGTCTTTTGCCATTACACTTTGTAATGAAGCAAGTACTTGTAGAGAAGACTGGTTTTCAGCTGAATAGATTTCAGCAAAATTTGCTTTAGACACAGCAAAGAAACGTGCTTTATCTGTTGATTGGATGTTTAAAAGCTCAGCCAAAACATTCAGGCTCTCACCTTGACCAACTGCCATATCACGAGCAAGTGATTCAGCATTTTCATTGGTAAATGTTACCGCTTGAGCAGTTACTGTACCTGTACCGCTACAACCTAAAGTACCAAAGGTAATACCAAGTAACTGGTTAGTAAAAATACCGTTGGTAGTCGCAGCTAAAATTTTAGGAATTTTACCTGATTGACCAGCCCAAACTTGAGAACCAACACCACAACCTACGTCACGGTCAGCAAAAGCAGCTGTAGAACCTAGTGCAACGACTGCAACTAAAGCTAATTTTTTTAACATAGCACTTCTCCAGGGAATTTTATTCCATTGTTTTTAATTATTAAAACATGTGTAATTTTGATTACACACCTGTAGATTAACTTGATCTTTCAGATAAGGCAAAACATTTTCATCTAAAAATTTTGGCTAAAAATAATACGTTCTTTTTCACTATTTTTTGAGCAACCAAGTACCATTTTCATCACGTTTTCCAAGAATTTTGAGCACTAAAACCAGACTGAGTAATAGCAACAAATACCAAGAACCGAGTTTCCCCCAACCGACCATATGCCATGCATCGACCTGACTTGGATATAACCAAATTTGATAGAAAGTACTGATATTTTCTGCGATCCAAATCAAAAATGCCAAAATCAACAGTACTGGTAACATCGGCAACTGAATCACATAATTTTGTAATTGAAAACTGAGCTTGGTTTTCCAAAAGATCACCACACTCCAAGCAAACAAAAACATACGAATATCTGGCACAAAAAATTTGGTCATAAAATTAAGATATGACAAAACGGCTAAGCACAGCATATTGCCAAAACGCGGTAAGTTACTGAACGACGCTTGATATAGACGTAGCGAACGTGCAAAGAAACTTCCCACCGCCGAATACATAAAACCAGCAAATAATGGCACAGTCAGCAGTTTAAAAACCGCAGGCTGCGGATATTGCCATGAGGCAATGTGTGGATGGGTCAGAAATATTTCCATCCCCATTGCAAGGATATGAAACAGTGCTATGACTTTAGCTTCCGCCCAAGACTCGAGTTTAAG
Organism: Acinetobacter sp. YH12086; assembly: GCF_013419345.1. Classification (NCBI taxonomy): domain Bacteria; kingdom Pseudomonadati; phylum Pseudomonadota; class Gammaproteobacteria; order Moraxellales; family Moraxellaceae; genus Acinetobacter; species Acinetobacter sp. YH12086. The sequence goes on along the minus strand of NZ_VPAF01000003.1, from coordinate 216,119 downwards.
GTAGAGTAAACACACTTGAATGATCAGTGCATAAAACAATAAATAATCATAACGGAAAAAGCCAAAATATTCCTGACTTCCCATTGCTGCAGTTAATGCAAAAGCGATCAGCAGTAATATCCCAAATAAGGCAGCCGAAGCTGCCTTATAAGAGAACTCAAAACATGATTTTATAATCTTGACCACGGTTGAATCCTAAACCTATTTCCCTAAAGCCTTATAAATACTTGGCACTATATTCGTGTACCGTATCAATAAAGGCTTTTGGATTGGCAGGATCTACCCACTGGGTAATACCATGACCTAAGTTCGCCACATAACCGGTTTTTTCACCGTTGGCATATGCGTCATCTAACATAGCACGCGTCGCTTTCGCGATTGCTTCAGGCGAACCATATAATGTTGCTGGGTCTAAGTTACCTTGCAAAGCTGCACGGCCTGCGACTGTTTGACGTGCTACATTTAATGGCGTAGTCCAATCTAAACCAAAAGCATCTGCACCCGTTGCAATCATTGGCTCTAACCATTGACCACCACCTTTGGTAAACAAAATCACAGGGACTTTGCGTCCATCTTTTTCACGCTGTAAACCTGCCACGATTTTTTGCATGTAGTTCAGTGAAAATTCAATGTATTCACGGTGTGCTAATGCCCCACCCCAACTATCAAAGATTTGTACGGCTTGGGCACCTGCATCAATCTGCGCATTGAGATATTCAGTCACCGCCACAGCCAAACGGTCTAATAAGGCATGCAGCACTTCAGGTTGTGCATACATCATTTGTTTTGTAAAACGGAAATCTTTGCTTGAACCGCCTTCCACCATATAGGTTGCCAGTGTCCAAGGACTGCCAGAGAAGCCAATCAAAGGAACTTGTCCGCCCAAAGCTGAACGAATCGTAGTCACGGCATTCATGACATAATCTAAGTCAGATTTGGCATTAAATTTAGGTAAATTCAGTACATCTTGTTCGGTACGTACAGTTTTATGAAACTTCGGACCTTCACCTGCCTCAAAATACAGTCCCAAACCCAACGCATCAGGTACTGTCAAAATGTCTGAAAATAAAATGGCTGCGTCTAAGTCATAACGACGCAAAGGTTGTAAAGTAACTTCACAAGCAAATTCTGTATTTTTACAAAGGGATAGGAAATCACCCGCTTTTGCACGTGTTTCACGATACTCTGGTAAATAACGGCCAGCCTGACGCATCATCCAAACCGGAGTTGCATCTACCGGTTCACGTAATAAGGCGCGCAAGAAACGATCATTTTTTAAGGTCGTCATTCACTTTCCCAACTTAATTCGATATTCGCATCATCATATCAAAAAGGTTGTAAATATAATAACTTCTCAAGCATTTAAAAACCGATCATGTTGAGTGCCAAAAATGATATTTACACAAAACAACTACTGCATCTCCACTTTTTTTCTGTAATACTTAGCCAGTTTTTAATACACAGTAAATGAATAATTCTTAAGGTTGAATTACATGTTCGTTCGCACCATGCTCGCACTGAGCCTAAGTTGCATATTTGCTGGTACAGCTATTGCCGCATCTACTGCTGAACAACCATTAACGCCAAAAAAAGTGACTAATGTTGCAGTTCAGGATCCCATTGATCCGTTAGCGACTGAAGCTTCAGCTGCAACTAGCCAGATTAGCGCTCAAGAACAAGAAGATCTGAACCAAGCATCGCAAACTTTAGACAGCCTGCAACAATCAGAAGATGTTAAAGCCGACATCGGTGCTGCACCTGCTACAGCGACTGCTACAACTCCAACATCAACTTCGCCTGCTGCCAAAGTTGCTTGGGGTTTAAATGACCTAAATAATGCACAGTGGTATGACAACATTGGTAAAGGTCAATTCCCTGTTTATGCACGTGCGCATGTCATGCTCAATAATGCACATGCTTCACCGGGTGCAATTGATGGTACCAGTGGTAAAAATACCCTAAAGGCGATCGCTTCATTCCAACAAATGAATGGGTTGAAACCTACAGGAACGTTAACCAAAGAAACTTGGGATGCGCTGATTGCGAAACAAGGTTCTAAACCTGCATTCATTGAATACACATTGACTGATGCAGACTTGAAAGGTCCTTATGCAGCATCAATTCCACACGACTATGCATTACAAGCAAAAATGAAAGGCTTGTACTACACACGTGTAACTGAAATGTTGGGTGAAAAATTCCACATGGACGAAGACTTTTTGAAAAAGTTGAATCCAAAAGCGACATTTAAAAAAGTTGGTGAAAAAATCTTAGTAGCGAATATTCGTAACGAAGTTCCTGAAGATATTCACTTAATCGTTGCACATAAAGGCGCGAAACAACTTTACTTGTTTAATAGCCGCAACCAAATGATCGGTTCATTCCCGGCAACGATTGGTAGTTCAGATACGCCATCACCTACAGGTACATACAAAGTTACAGGTGTTGCACCAAACCCTTGGTACAGCTACTCACCTTCTAACTTTGTTCAAGGCAACAACAGAAAACCATTGTCTTTACCACCTGGTCCAAATGGTCCTGTTGGTAATATCTGGATTGGCTTGAGCAAAAAATCATTCGGTATTCACGGTACACCGAACCCATCTGCTATCTCTAAAACTGCGTCACACGGTTGTATTCGTTTGACCAACTGGGATGCAAATGACTTAGGTAAGAAAGTGAAATCTGGTGTGACTGTTAAATTCTTAGAATAATTTTAGTCATATTTAAAAAAGCCTGCTTCGTGCAGGCTTTTTTATAGCTGTGCTTTCATGCATAACAAAAGACTCAATCTTGGCTGAGCGTTGCAAAAATAGGATGAATTGTCGCTAAAAAACTATATATCCCGATTTAGTTCAATCTTAAAATAGGCACATGTTCAATAATTAAGATAAGGATGAATGCCATGAATGCTTTTTTACATCCAAGTGAAAACCGCGGTCACGTAAAAATGGGCTGGCTTGAGTCTAAACACAGCTTCTCTTTTGGTAACTGGTATGACCCGAAATACATGGGCGTTAGTGCGCTTCGTGTGATTAATGATGACTTAATTGCAGCACATGAAGGTTTTGGTCAACATCCACATGACAACATGGAAATTTTAACCTGTGTGTTAAAAGGCACCATTACACATAAAGACAGTATGGGCAACCATGGTGGCATTTCTGCAGGTGAATGGCAGCTCATGAGCGCAGGTACAGGTGTGCGTCATAGCGAAATGAACCAAGGTGATGAAGATGTGCATTTACTACAAATTTGGATCGTTCCAAATGAACGTGATGCTGAACCGACATATCAACAAATTAAATGTGATCCACGCGATCAACCCAATCAATGGCATTTAATTGTCGGTCCAAATGACAATGCAGCTATGCATATTCGCCAGCAAGCGGAAGTTAAATCTGCATTTTTGACGAAAGGTCAATCTTTAGATATCCATGCAACGCAGCATATCAACTATATCCATGTTATTTCAGGTTCAGTGCAAATTGCTGAACATAAAGTTGAAGCTGGTGGTGCAATTGCGTTCTTAGAAGATAGCCAAATTGAAGCGCTTGAAGATGCTCAAGTGATTTGGTTTGATTTACCCGAAGTAAAATAATTAAAAGCCCTCAAATGTGAGGGCTTTTTTTATGCAGCTTGGCTAAGGCGTTCACTGCGTTTATATAACCATATCAACACTAAAGACGGAATAATAAATCCATCAGCATGCATGGCTATATGTTTTATTGGAAATGTGCATGGTGACATTTGTAGTGCCAGTAAAGCGAAGAAACTGAGCTGCCAAGTTATGTTTTCACCTTTTTGAGCATGCTTTTTATATTCATAAGCCAATATATGGCAGCAAATCCAATGTCAAAGACCTAAGATCAAGTACCCCATTCCCCCATAAGTCTAAACCAAAGACAATTTTGCAAAAATATAAGTTCATATCTGCATAATACTGAAGGATATCGTCGAAAAATGCAGAAAACATGACAAGACTCTAATTGTCGCAATATGCTTATCTTTAGCCCCAAATATGTATTTTAAAGAATAAAGCAAATTACCTCCCTCACGAGAGAGTGATCCAAATCTATAAAAGTTAAATTAAAATATAAGTATGGAAATGTTTGAAGATTTGAATTTACTTGTAAAAGGCGAAATTACCCGTTTACCTTATAAAAATTAGTGACACAAAATGCCGTTAAATCATCTGACCTTGCGTACCAAAGCCTGAATAAAGTTTTTGCTATAGCCATGTTCTGCAATAGCAGCAAGCCATTATCGAGGAGATTTTGACAATTTTCTAAATTTTGATCTGCTTAGGACATGGTTTAACTAAGATAAACTGAGAGTTAAATGAACAGATGCTCAGTTAATTCATAAACGATTTTTTTTATTTTTAGTAAATCTTAAATTTAATACGCCATAGCCCTGATTTAATTTAAAACAAAGACATAAAATATGAAGATTAAATACATCTGAATGCATCTTAAGTGTTCCAATAAAAAAAACCTCGATCAAAGCCATTTTGCTTTAACAGAGGTTTTAGCTTGTTGGATATCGATCAGAAGTTAAAGCCAATATTTAAATTGACGCGATATAGCCATTTATCGCTATTTTCAGATGTTGCTGAAGTAAAGCCTGTGCCATTGGTTGCCCCACCAATAATATTGGCATTTTTGCCCCAAGTATAATCTGCCCACACCATAAATGGTGTAGCGATAAACATTGCACCTGTGGTATTCATTTGCGAAGCTGACCAGTCACTGCGTTCTTTGTCTAAATAACTGTAGTCATTGTAAAAACGAATGGCTTTGAGTTTACCCATATTTTGAACAGGTAATGTATATGCCAAATTGACGCTTGAAACTGTACCTTCAGAGGCAATGAAATAGGCTGGTGTTAAACCATTTGCGCCCATCAAGGTCATGTCATTACTTACACCTTCAGGGTTTTCAGCATCATATTGATAATGAATCACCGAAGACTGTAAATTCCAACGTTGGTAGTTGCTGTTGGTATGAATCCCGGCGGCATAATAACTACCTTCATCGCGGGTCGTTTTGTTATGCAATTGTGCGGCAGATCCAGATATACCGACCTCGTGTTTCCCGATTTGATCATTACCGAATTTACGTACAATACGAGTATTCAGCTGATTGTGCTTTTCGTTTTGATAAGCAGCTTGAAAGGGTAAATGATTCTCTGAAAGATCATCATAAGTTGCAGATTCAGGTGAATAGCGTAAATTGGTTTCCAACATACGTGGGTAGTAACCAACTTTCACATCCCATTCAGGATTATTGTAATTCCAGTTAATCCCCGGCGCGATGTTGTTGCCATAGCCCAAGAAGAACGGGATATGATAGGTCCAACCATTTTGCGGATATGGATAAAGCGCAAATGGCTTATAGACAAAACCTGCTTCGATGCTGTTGTTTTTGTCTAGGTTATAACCCACATAGGCTTTTTCAATTGAGGTTTTTTCCTGATCTTGAATTAAATAGCTCGCATTCAAATAGGCATCACCTGATTTGCCTTTTAAGTCGATACGGAAAATATCGAAATCTAATTTTCCAAAACCACGTTTATCACTGGCATCCCATTGTTCATAACGATGATTGAAACGAACTACACCACCAACTTTAAAACTATGTGCCCCGTCTTCACTTTTCCACTCTAGCAGATCATCTTTAGCTTGTGTTGTTGCGAAGCTATTACAAAGCAAGAGCATCGCAGCCAATACAACCTTAGGATTGAGAAAAATATTATTATTCATGGTGATTTCCTTATACCTTAAAGTTTTATATATAAAACTTTGTTTGATTTGAATTTTGGCTAAAAAATTATGCAATGTCTTGCAAATTTTCACTGACCTTCACTTCGGTAATTAAATTTTCAAAAGAGAAAACTTGCTGTAATTCTTGCTCTGTCATCAATCCTTGTGACAGTACAACCTCTTGAATGGTTTTATTTTCTGCAATACATTGCTTACCAATCGCATCACAGCGCTCATGTCCTAATATCGGATCAAGTAAGGTCACGATGCCCACACTACGCATCACCATGTCATAGGCTTGTTGTTCATTCACCTGAATGCCTGCAAAACATTTTTCATCCAAGGTATGAATGCCTTCCACCAATAATTGAATCGACTCGTTGAGTGACAATGCAATAACTGGCTCCATGACATTTAACTGAAGTTGCCCTGCCTCTGCTGCCATGGTGATGGTTAAATCATTGCCCATGACCTTAAAGGCGATTTGGTTCACGACTTCAGGAATAACTGGATTGACTTTGGCTGGCATGATCGATGAACCTGCCTGCAGTTCTGGCAGTCGGATTTCAGCCAAACCTGTACGTGGCCCTGAACTCAATAAACGTAAGTCATTACAAATTTTTGATAGCTTACAAGCCAAGCGTTTCAAGGTACTTGAAATAATAATAAATACGCCGCAATCACTGGTCGCTTCGATATAATCTTCCGCGCCTTTAAACGATAAACCAGTCAATTTGCTGAGGTTTTCGGTAATACGATGGGCGTATCCGACTGGGGAATTCACACCTGTACCAATCGCTGTTGCGCCCAGATTAATTTCCAAGAGCAACTGACGCATCTGATCAATCAAACGTAGATCTTCATTTAATAATGTGGCAAAGGCACTGAACTCTTGCCCAACTGTCATCGGCACCGCATCTTGCAATTGGGTACGGCCCATTTTTAAGGCAAATTTATATTCGTCTGCTTTGAGTCGAATAGTACTTACTAAGCCTGTCAGTCCTTGTAATAAATCATCCAAGCGTTGATACAAACTGATTCGTAACGCTGTCGGATAAACATCATTGGTCGATTGTGATTTATTTACATGATCGTTAGGATGTAACTCACGATAATTGCCTTTGTTCAGTCCCAAGAACTCCAAACCAATATTGGCAATCACCTCGTTACAGTTCATGTTGACCGAGGTACCTGCTCCTCCCTGATAAACATCAATGGGAAAGGATTCCGCCCATTTTTCAGGATGTTCAATCAATTGATCTGCACCGTATTCGATGGCAGCAAGTTGCTGTGCGGTAATACGCCGAAAATTAAAGTTGGTTTGAGCTGCCGCTTTTTTAACAAAACCTAAGGCACGAATAAAGTGCGGTAACTGTCCAATTTTCACATTGGAGATTTGAAAATTTTCGATGGCTCTGAGGGTATGAATACCATAATACGCATCTACAGGAACTTCTTTCGCTCCTAATAAATCATGCTCTATCCTTGTTTGCATTTGCTCGCACCTATATGGCCTGAATTGGGTTCATTCTGATTCAAACTTTGTGCAATCCTTCCTTTTTAGAAAATTGCACCCTCTATGCTTCGTTATGGCTTAAAACGCTTTATCTTAATTAGTAAAGTTTTTTCTGCGGTGGACCTGCAAATTTCAATGGACCAATGGCGTTCATATCCAGTTCAATCACTGCTGGGCCATTCAGATCAATAGCTTCTTGAATCGCAGTTTTGAACTCGTCTGCACTACCTACTTTCCAGCTCTTCACACCCATCGACTCACCCAATAAACGGTAGTCTGGAGTGTGCAATTCATTGAAGTACTGACGACCGCCAAAGTAGTTATTTTGAATGCCGCGCATCACGCCATAACCACCATCGTTCATAATCATTAACACCATGTCGGTGTTTTCTTGTGCCATAGTGGCAATTTCACCAATACCGAGCATCAATCCGCCATCACCCACTAAGCCCACCACTTTTTTGTCTGGGTTGGCAATCGATGAACCAATCGCGTGTGCAAGGCCCAGACCAATCGCACCTGCAAGTGAATGGATGTTTTTATTAGGGCTTTGTACAGGGAACAAACGGCTGCCCCATGTGCTGCCTGACATGGTGATGTCACGTACAAAAATACCGTCTTCTGGTAATGCAGCGCGCAAGTGGTCGCAAATCAATGCGTATTGATCCATTTGCGTACGTAGTGCATCTACCGCATGTTCACGCGCAGCCTTAACATCTGCATCATATGCAGCATCAATTTTGCTTAGGCCATTCAATGCGCTAATGACACGTGCAAAAGTATCTTTGGTATCTGCACATACAAATTGTGAAATCTTGTAGTTACGTTGCTGTGCAACTGGATTTGCATCAATTTGGATGATGTTTTCAGGGAATTCAACTGAGTAAGTCTTGGTTTCATTACTGCGTAAACGTGAGCCTGCAACAATCAATAAGTCCGCCTCTTTCATCAGTTTTTCAACGGCTGCAGAGTTATGGAATGCACGTAAGCTACGTGGATGATCATCTGCCAATACACCGCGTGCATGCGTAGATGAAACAACTGGAATACCTAAGTCAGCCAGCGCTTTCACTTCTGCAACTGCATTTAACGTACCGCCACCAATCCACAGTAATGGACGTTTCGCCTTTTTCAATGCATCTGCAATCATGTTAATTTCAGCATTTTCCGCTTGCGGCAGTTGCATGGCTTTTACTGGGCCAAGATTGGCTGGCAAATCAATTTCAGCCGCTTGCACATCAATTGGAATTTCTACACTGACTGGCCCCATAGGCACAGTCGTCGCAACGCGAATCGCTTCACGAATAACACCAACAGCATTGTCTGGGCTGGTAATACGAAAAGCCGCTTTGCTTGATGCTTTTAAGAAAGTCAGTTGATCTTTAGTTTCATGAATAAAGCTTGCATCGCGATCTAAATATTCACGTTCCACTTGACCTGTTAAATGCAACACTGGACTGCCTGCATTCATTGCTTCAATGAGTGAACCCACAGCATTACCTGCACCAGCACCAGTACTGGTCAAAGCTACACCTAAACCTTTAAAGCGTGCATGTGCGTCTGCCATAGTGACAGAACCTGCTTCACCACGCGCTGCGACAAAGCGCATTTTTTCACGGCGGCCTACGGCATCTGCAATAGGCAAGTTGTGAATAGAAATCACGCCATACATGCTGTCTACATTATGCTGTTCTAAAACTCGAGCGATTGCTTCGCCTACATTTACACGTTCAGTCATTGTTCTTTCCTTAAATTCTTGAATTTTTGATTACTAATTTTTTGAGTCTGCTAGTCCGACCATGGATTGGCTTGCTCGTTTAAACCTAGATAAATACTTTTTTGCTGCATATAAGACAGGATACCGAGACGGCCTTTTTCACGGCCAATTCCACTGTCTTTAAAACCACCAAAAGGTGCGCTGATGGAGAATTTTTTATAGGTGTTAATCCACACCGTACCGACTTCCAGCAAACGGGCAATTTTCCATGCTTTACGGTAGCTTTCTGTCCAAATCCCTGCCGCTAAACCAAAACAGCTATCGTTGGCTTGCTCGAATAAATCTTTTTCATTGTCGTATGGCATAACGACCAACACAGGGCCAAAAATTTCTTCTTGGCAGGTTTGCGCGCTGTTGCTCAAACCCGTGATGATCGTCGGTTTGTAGAAACTGCCTTTGGCAAATTCACCTTCAGTGATCGCTTCACCACCCGTAACAACCGTACCGCCTTCAGCTTTGGCTAATTCCACATACCGATGCACAGATTCCAAATGCTTTTGGTTAATAAGTGAACCCATATGTACATTTGGCTGTTCAGGATGGCCCACGCGTAAACCTTCAGTGATTTCCACTAATCGCTTTAAAAATTCGTCATAAATGGAAGCGTGAATAAACAAACGCGAACCCGCAATACACGCCTGACCTGCTGAACTGAAAATACCGTAAGCAATACCTTTGGCTGCAATTTCAATATCTGCATCTGGCAGTACAATTGTTGGCGATTTTCCGCCTAACTCTAAAGACGTGGTAATCAGCTTTTCAGCAGCAATATGCGCCAAGTGACGGCCAGTAGATGTACCGCCCGTAAAAGAAATTTTGCGTACTAAAGGATGTTGGGCAATAGCATCACCAATCACTGAGCCGCGTCCAACCAACACACTCAAAATGCCTTTTGGTAAGCCTGCTTCTTCAAAGATTTTTGCCAACTCCAAAGCAATTAATGATGTCGCTTCAGCTGGTTTTAAAATCACCGCGTTACCTGCTGCAATAGCGGGTGCCAATTTTTGCACTTCACTGGCAATTGGCGAATTCCAAGGGGTAATCGCTGCCACTACACCCACAGGCTCATGCACGCTCATGGTCAAAAAGTCAGATGCACGCTGCGTGGTCAATTCTTCATTAAATGTTTCGCAAGCTGCGGCATTAAAGCGCGCCGTTGCTGCTGCACTCATCACCAAAGCACGTGTTTCGGCTAAAGGCTTCCCGTTGTCACGAGTTTGCAATTTAGATAATTCATCTGCGCGGGCTTCAATAATATCGGCGACACGGTACAAAATTTTTGCGCGCTCATGCGGCAAAGAATTGCGCCACGCTGGCTTACGCCAAGCTTGATCAGCCTTTGTAATCGCTTCTTCAACATCGTCCAACGTTGCGGTAGAAATTTCCGCATTGACTGAATTGTCTGCTGGAAAAACACTTTGAATCACGTTGCCGCGGCCTAAACGCCATTCACCTGCAATATAAATTTCTTTAACCATGGCACTCACCAAATTCCTTTTAAATCTGAATCGCATCTACGCTGTTGCGGCATGCACGGATCACGCTCAATGCTGCCAATGTTGATGTTTTGGGATTGCTCTCCAAAGGCACACCAATCATTTCAATACTCATTTGACCAAACCGCCCTTGGGCAATAATGGTATGTTTGTTTTGGTTAATATGTGGATCGACCGTTAGCTCAACCATGGTTTCATCCATGCCGATACCCGCCAATGCAATGGTGGCAGCCACGTTGGCATTGGCTGGAAAATGCAATGCCGCTTCACGCGCAGTACCGGTATAAAAAACGGTGGCTTCAGTCACTTGATCTAAATCAATGAGCTTTTCTGCATAACTGCCACGCCAACTGTTTGGACTTTTGCAGCCTTTATAAGTGACCTTTTCCAATCCACCTTCTTTGGCCGCTGAAATGCCGTCAATTCCTGCAATCGCACCTGCCAGTAAATGAATGTGTGCACCCGAATGTTCAGCGATATTTTGCAACTCTTCAAAGAAAGCGCTGTCAGCCAAAGTGCCCACAGAGATCAGGCCAATGTTCCAGCCTTTTGCTAAAACTTTCGTGGCATGTTCTTTCACCGCAGCTTGGCCTGCCACTTCAATCACATAGTCGGGCGTGCCATCACAATCGTCGATATCGGAAATGACCTGCACATCTGCGGCAAGCGCGTCCTGTACACTGGCAATACTGCGCTCTGGTACCACCACCCATTTCAATTTAAGGTCTTTGGGCAAATGGCTGCGAACCTCATTGGCCATTGCGCCAAAACCAATCATCATCAGCTGTTTCATATGCCCACCTTATAAATGCTTGTTAAAGCCGCCAGAAACATCGATTGCGGAACCTGTGGTATATGACGCCATTGGCGATGCCAAGAAAACCAAAGCGCGCGCGGGCTCTTCAGGTTTGCCTAATCTCTCCATTGGAATACCTCGTTTTTTAGCGATATTGCCAATCCATTCTTCCCACGTTTGATTTTGATCAGAACGGGCTGCAAAACGGCGTTTCCACTGTGCAGATTCCACCATGCCCAATAGGATTGAGTTGACACGAATACCGTATTGAGAAAATTCATGCGCCAATGAATGGGTTAAATTCAACAATGCTGCACGTGCAGATGAGGTCGCTATCATGTGCGGTTCAGGCTGCAACGCTAGTAATGAATTGACATTGGTAATCGATGCACACTCTGACTGCTGCAATGCCGGCAAAAATGCGCGGATAGGATGCAGCACACTGAAATATTTCAATTCAACTTCTTTCAGCCAATCTTCATCCGCAGTATTTTCGAAGTTTGAAACACGACCTTGGCCTGCGTTATTAATTAAAATATCCACGCCACCAAATTCTTTTTGAACTTGATCTGCAAATTTTTTCACATCAACTTTATCTAAAACGTTGCAAGTTGAGGTAAAGACTTTGGCATTTGGGTACCGTGATAAAACCTGTGCTTTTGACTCATTCAAACGCTGTTCGTCACGACCACACCAAGCAACTTGTGCGCCTTCGGCTACCAAAAGCTCAACCGTTGCCAAGCCAATACCAGACGAGCCACCGGTGACTACTGCTTTTTTGCCTTCTAATTGGAAGCTCATTTTCCTATCTCACATCCGTGCGTCATGTAGCGACAATAAAATTTGGTTAAATTGCGCTGCTTGATCCAAATAACTCAAGTGGCCTGCAGCGGCAATTTCGTAGCATGGATTCAACTGAAACTGATCCGCCAATGCTTGAATATCCTGTGGAGGCGTTATGCCATCCGCCATGCCTTTAATCACATGAATATTGTACTGTCCTGGGTTTAAATAACTTTGAATCGCGTCATAGGCCAAAAGATACGATGCATCAGTAAAGCCTTCTAATTGAATGTTTTGCATCACTGTTTCAATCAGCGCTAATGCCTCTGCTGAAGCATTAGCAACCAAATGCGGCCCACGTGATTGCGCCATGCCTGATGCGCCTAAGGTCTGCAGCATTTTTGGACGCTTTTCAAAGACATCCTGCTGCTTTTGTGCATCACTACCTTTATAACCCTGCGCTGCATTGGCAAGGACCACTGCATCTACCATGTCTGGATAGCGTGCATTAAAGGCTGCTGCCTGCATTGCACCTAAAGAATGACCGACCAAAATCATTTTGTTTTGATCCGGAGCTGATCCTAAGTTCAGGCCTAATGCAGTCAACATGCCTTTTAAACGCTGTGCATAATCTTCTGCATTCGGCTGTTCTGCAGCTAAAGGATCTGACTGGCCATAACCCGGTGCATCCCATGCAATCACATGAAAATGATGACTCAAATCTTGCAACTGCTTGACCCATGAACCTGAACCCGAACTGATGCCATGCAGCAAGACCAGAACTTTGCCTGCGCCTGCCTCACGGTAAGATTGCTGTACACCGTCAAACTGAACGGTTTTTAATTCAAACTGTGCCAATTGCTCAACTAAAGTCATCTCTTTTCTTCCTAAAATTAACGCTTGATTTGAGACAGAGGGTGTTCAGGCGGATAGTTCGGAATCGTCGGCTTGCCAGTACCTAGCATTACGCACATTAGGGCATCTTCACTTCCTGGGTTAAATAAGCCGCGGTAAATCCCCGGTGGAATTGAAATCAAGTCACGTTCTTTTAAGCGGGTTGAAAACTTCTCGCCTTCATGTTCGATAAAAAGATCAATTTCACCACGCAGCATAAAGAACACTTCTTCTACATCGTGATGAATATGCAACGGACCTTCGCACTGCGGTGGCAAGACCATAGTTGAAAAGGTAAAGTTTTCTGCAGGCACCGTATTTCCATCATTTGCTACACCTGTTGCACCTGTCCCCATATAACGCATTTGCGCACGGCGGTATTTTGGGTCGTAATCTGCTTGGAATTTGAGTGCATCATAATCGTATTGACGGGTTTCAAAGCGAGCGATGCGTCCGCCAATCCAGTCTTCTAATGTTTGACCTTCAGGCTGTTTCCAAGATTCAAATTGCTGTACGGACATGATTCTCTCCTTATTTCAGCTCACTGCGATTTCATAAAAGTGGAGCTGGATCTGATCTAAATTGTTCTTACCGTCAGCACCAGTTGCTTTAAGCGTCATGACGGTCATGTATATCGGTTAAATAAAAGTAAGGGCTAATTTCTTGGCTTTAACTTTGGCTCAAGCCTTAATAACGTTTCAGCAATGGCGCGAGGAAGAATGAACCGATCACGGCGACTGCTGCCAAGAAGGTAATGCCAATATTGAAACTACCGGTTTGCATTACGATCGCACCAATTAATACCGGTGCCGCTGCACTGGCAAAGTTACCAAGACCATTGAAAATACCGCCTGCTGTTGCGCCTACGTCTGCTGTAGTAATACGTGCTAACAATGCAAATACTGCTGCTACACCGAAGCCCCATGCCATAGCACTTAGAGACATCGCTAGAATCACCATCACAGGATCAGTTGCAATCACCATGGCATACATGAATATCCCTGCAATCAGTAAGCCACCACTCACTTGAATCGCACGTTTGCCCATTTTGTCCGAAAGGAATGCACCAGCGACTTCACCCACTAACATCGCAATGAATGGAAGACTTGAGTAGGCACCGAATTCTTTTAAGTTAAAGCCTTTGTCTTGAATTAAGTACGAAGGCACCCAGCTGTTTAAACCCCAGAGGTAAGTCATCAATGCAATGTTAAAGATGCACAGTAACCAGAATGAACCGTTGCTAAGCAAAGTCTTGGTATGCACCACATGGGTACGGAAATTTACGCGTTTACCAACACCTTCCAAATCCACTGTGCGTTTCAACTGTAAGTTACGTAGGCCATACACAATCAGTATCAATACAATGAAGGTCAATGCCCCCATAACAAAGAACGTGGTGTGCCAGTCATAGTGCGCCAAAACAAATGCAGTAATCGGAAAGCCTAGGAATGCGCCAATGGGAGTTCCGAGGAGGAACATGGTTGAAGCACGCGCTTGCTGACGGTCGGTATAGGTTTGTTTCACAATGGTATAAGCCAAAGCAAACAATGGGCCTTCAGCTAAACCGAGCAGAACGCGCAGCGTCATCATCGTAGAATAATCTGTGGTGAAACCCATCAAAAACATCAATAGGCCCCAAGACGTCACACTCCAAAACAGCATTTTTTTAGGACAAAAAATATCGCCTAAAAAGCTTAGGAACATTGACGAAAAACCGTAAGCTAGCAAAAAGCTTGTCATCAGCCAGCCTAGTTTTGCCTTGTCCTGTGCAATGCCCATCGCATCTTGGAAGGTTGCATCTGAAAACAAGACAGCAATACTAATTTTGTCAAAGAAAGCCAGTACCACGCAGATCATTAAAATGATCGCTGGGGTCCAATGCTTTAATCCTGTTTTTGCATCATTATCCATGGGTAAATCCTTTCATACATGGGCTAATATTTTTTAAACGCTTATTTCAATTTCATTAAATTAAAGTCTGGATCTTGCAATTGAGCTGGATCCAATTCGCGCTGGCTGGCCATCCATCGTTTTGCCAGTTTGATTAATTTTGAATCATTCACTGCGATCATATTCAGCAGCTGTTGATTTGCATCTAAATAGAAAAAACTGATTTGCGTTTCTGTAGTTTTACGAATCACCACCTGATGAGTTTTTTCAGGCTGATAAGTCCCTAAAATCTGAATGTTGCATTGATACTGATCTGACCATAACCAAGGTATATCCTGATAGGCTGTCATCTCACCCAACATTGATTTTGCTGCAGAAATAGCCTGATTTTGCGCATTCGCCCAAGACTGAATGCAGTAACCGAGTGATGGATGAATAGCCACATCACCTGCAGCATAGATATCTACATCTGAGGTTTGTCCATATTCATTTACCACAATGCCATCTTTAACTTCGAGTTCAGCTAAAGTAGCCAATTCTTTTGCAATTTCTGCACCTGCGCCGACCACCACACAATCAAACTGTTTTAATTTAATGTCTGCATCAAACACTTCAACATGATGATCTGCTGTTTCGATCAGATGCAATTTAGTCGCATTTAAATGAATCGCTGTACCATTGCTTTCATGCAACTGCTTGAGAAAATCAGAAACTTCTGGGCTGACACTGCGTGCGCAAAGGCGTGAACCGTATTCAAAAATTTCAACCTGCTTGCCCTGCTTACGCGCAGTTGCAGCAATTTCTAGACCAATCCAGCCACCGCCAATCACGGCAATATGTTCTGCAGATTTAAATTTTTCTGTCAGCTTTTGGCAGTCTTGAATATCACGCATGGTGTAAACATTATGCATGCTCGACCACGCTGAAACAGGAATACGCGCTCGGCTGCCCGTCGCAATTAGTAATTTGTCATAAGGCAAAACTTTGCCGCTTTCCAAATGAACGGTTTTATCCGCTTTATCCAGTTTGACCGCATGATCTGGCTTATGCCAAGTCACTGAAAAATCATTCACCTGCTCATGAGAAAACAGATTTAAGCTTTCTACTTCTACTTCTTGTGACAGCACTTGCTTTGACAATGGCGGACGTTCATAGAACACCTGCTCTTCATTTGAAACTACGTGAATTTCACCGTCAAAGCCTTGACTACGTAAAGTATGTACTGCCCATCCTGCGGCTTGGCCTGCACCGACAATCACTATTCTGTTCATGCTGATCTCCTTATCACCATTTACCTTAGGCAGGCTTTACTTGACGGCGGGTTTCATGGTCCAAACCACCTTCAATTGCCCATTCGGTAAATAACTCCAAGCTATGTTCTTCTTCACGCGGCTGCCATTCTTCTGTCAAATAATCATCATTGGTGTAGTACTCAAACGCACCGCCCAATGGAGAATTCACATACCAAAAATATGCAGATGAAATCGGGTGGCGACCTGGGCCAATAAAGGTTGACCAGTCCTGACGATTCATACTTAAACCGCCGCCAATGACTTCATGAATATCACGGACCACAAAGGCCACATGATTCAAGCCCGCTGGTTTATTCGGGACGGACAATAAGAACAAATCATGATGGAAACCTTCGCCGCGGCAGCGTAAGAATGCACCGCGCTTACGGTAAGCATCGGATAAATGGAAGCCAACTTTCTCAATGTAAAATGCTTGTGTCGTTTCCAAATCTGGTGTGAAAAACACTACGTGGCCAATGGCTACCGGTTCAGCTTTTTCATACACAGGACTAGCTGCATTCACACGTTGTATATTGCCAAATTGGTTAATGCCTTCCGTTTTCGCTTCTGGCAATGTATGCGTTATGCTTTTTTTAAACACAATGGTCATGCCATTTGGATCGCGGCACTGCACATGTGAAGCCGAACTAGCAAAACCCGGCTCATTGGCTAAATTTGCTTTTAAACTGTCAAAATCTTGATCATTTTCAACACCCCACGTTACTTCACGTAGTGTTGAACCGGCTTCAATGGCTGGCGGTAAACGTGCATCAGAGGTATCAAAAAGATACAGTTTGCTGCCATTTTGCGTTTGATATAAATCTGTACCATCAATATCTGTTGCCACCGACTTTAAGCCAAAATCAGCTAAAAATGTCTTTGCCTCTTGGCGGTTTTCGACACCAAATTTAAGGACTTCAATTCCTGTAATCATGTCTTGCTCCTTAATTAAATACGAAACCGCCATTCACAGGAATATTCTGTCCGGTCACAAAAGATGATAAATCTGAAAGCAGATAAATCGCTGTGCCGTTCACATCCTGCGGAAGTTGTTGACGCTGTATTGCTCTTCCATTCACATACAAATCATGGCGTGATTGCGGGACATATTCTGTGGCTTCGACTAGTGTTAAACCTGGGCTGATGGTATTCACACAGATATTATCTGCGCCTAACTCACTTGCCATTGAACGGGTCATCGAAATAATGGCGCCTTTACTTGCAACATAAGCCATCAGCTTTGGTGCGCCCCACAGCGCTGTATCGGAAGCAATATTGATAATTTTGCCCTGTCCTGACGCTTTTAAATGTGGTACACAAGCTTGAGAAACCAACCAAGTGCCTTTAACATTGACAGTCATCACACGGTCCCAAAGCGCTTCGTCATAGCTCATCATATCTACACCGCCCACCCCTGTCGCCAAAGCAGCACAGTTGATCAAGCCATCCAATCCACCTAAAACACCTACGGCAATTTGTACGGCATTTTGAATCGAATTTTTATCGCTCAAATCAATCATGACAGATGAGACTTTTAAGCCATTTTTCGCCAAGCTTTGCGCTTCATCATGCACTTGATCTGCCAAGATATCAGCCATCACCACCGCAGCGCCTGCTTCAGCAGCCGCTTGGGCGAAATCAAGTCCTAGGCCGCGCGCAGCTCCGGTAACCAAGATGCGCTTGCCGGCTAAAATCTGCACATTAGCCATTTGACGCTTCCTTCATTTCAATGCGATTTTCATCTTTCACTTCACGCAGCGCTAAGATTTTTTTGATTTGCTTTTCCGCCTCTTTTTTCATCAGGCGGCGTAAGCGAGATAAGCCTACATCGTGCTGATAAAGGAATTCGTGTTGACGTGCATTGGGCGCCATGTTTTCTAAGATAATGCGGTCTTGTTCCAGTACATCCCAGTGCAATTGCTCAAGATGGTTACGGTACAAGAAGCGCCATACATTACGCTGCCAGCCAGAGACTTTACGGCAGCGCCAGAAAAATACGCGCGTGTTGTCGGCATCAATTGGAGTTGCAAAACCGACAATCCAAAACTCACCACCCGGACCAAAAGACTTACGGTAAGGAATTGATAAACGCAACCATGCTGCACCCGTTTGACCATATTCAACCCAGTCAAAGTTCACACCAGTTTGGCCTTCTTTTTCAAAGACAAAACCATCTTGGGTTGCGCGGTGCTTCATTTCTGCTGTACGTTCACCTTCCGCCATCGAGTGCGATGTGCAATGAAGGTATGTGCCGTGCATCGGGTCCATCACGTTATCAATGGCATATTGATGATTCACTTTCCAATCCGCCATACATAAGAATGAGCTCCACTCATCACTTGATAGCTGATCGGGCAAATTAAGTTCCGCAGGCGCTTCTGCAGCATCAAGACCAAACCAAATAAAGATTGCATCATTCATTTCTTTGACTTGATATGATTTTACGCAGTCGCTGCCTTTGAGCGGGCAATCATGGACTGCTGGCACATCTTCCACCACGCCGTCATGACGCACTTCTACACCGTGATACCAGCAAGCGACGCGGTTACCCAGATTCCAACCTAGCGATAAACGTGCACCACGGTGCGGACAGCGGTCTTCCAGTGCATGTACAGCGCCTAGCTCATCGCGCCATACCACAATATTTTCGCCTAAACGGGTAATCCCAACAGGATTTGAACCTACTTCCCAGCTTGCCAAGACTGGATACCATTGATCACGCAGACCAAGATCCAAATATTGTTCTAAATTAATTTCTGCAGTCATGATTAAATCCTTTTCTTAATAGCCTAGACGCTGCATTTCTTTCGAGAAGCTCTCAGTGGTCCAAACCTCTCCTGCTACTGTTCTAAACCCTTGCTGATTCAGTGCATCGGTTAATGCATCCAGTTCTGTCACATCGTTATTGAAGGCTTGAATTAAATGCTGCACAAAATCCAATTCATATTGGCTCGGCGCGCGGCTGCGGTTTTGCCAAACCAAATGTTCAACCTGACCCGGAATTTGAATATTGTTAATGCCTGCGTCATTCGAAGGCGTTGCGTTAATCCATTTAGCTAGCTTTTCGTTAAATGCTTTCATGTGAATATTTCCTTTTCTTCCTTCAGCCTTAGAGTTGAATTTGAACTTCACCGTTTTCAACGCGTACTGGGTAAGTACATAAATCTCTGCAACCAGGGCCACTTTCCAAAGCCCCTGTTTCCAAGTTGAAAATCGCTTCATGCAGCGGGCATTCAACTGTCAGTCCTTCAATGAAGCCTTCTGTCAGTAACGCAAATGCATGCGGGCAGACGTTTTCAACCGCGAAATAATTTTCTTCGATAAGAAAGACACCGATCTTTTTGTCTTCGACTTCAACCGCTTTTGGCTCTTCATCAGCGACTTCATTCACTTTGCAAACAGATATCCAGTTCATATGCTCATCTTCCATGTTTTATATGCAAAACAATATTTAATATTTGAAACATTATGAATAGAATAATGCGTGAGCAATTTAATTGTCAATTTTTATAAATTTATATATTTCATAAAGATAGTTAAAAAACACATTTTGCAATGTTTTATTTAAAAATAAATGTTTTATATATAAACATTGCGATCTCATTTTTAGGCCGCTAAAATAGCCCCAATAGGTTATTTATTTTTATATAAACTTGATCAAAGATGAGCTTGGCAAATGAATTCAATTAATAACGATGCCTCTTTAGAGAAAGAAACTGAATCTTCCAATGAGGAGCGCTATTTAGTCCCAGGCTTAATTCGTGGCTTGGCCATTTTAAAATTATTCGATCAACATCATCAGGAAATGACCATTTCTGAAATCGCGGAAAAAATAGATGTAAACCGTTCCAGCGCTTTTCGTTTAATTCACACCTTAGAGCACTGCGGCTACCTGCGAAAAATGTCGCAAAAAACCTATGCGCTCAACAGCAATGTGATGGAACTGGGCTTTAACAGCTTATCTAAATCATCACTGACCGATTTGGCTGCGCCGATCATGCGCGAACTGCGTGACCGAATTAAAATTGCGGTGCATTTATCGGTCTTAGAAGGCACAGATATTGTTTTCGTCAGCAATGTTCAGTCCAATGGTCCATTTACCAGTACCGTGCATATCGGCACACGCTGGCCTGCACATGCAACGGTGATTGGTCAATTGATTTTGTCGCAACTTTCGGAAGCTGAAGTCATCAAGCGTTATGAAAATATTCAAGATTGGAAAATATTTTCGGAACGTACACCGCGTAATATTGAGGCTTTATTAGAACGACTACGTGAAGTACGCAATCAGCCATTTATGGTGAGCTGGGGACATTTCAATACAGATATGGCCGCTTGTGCTGCGCCTATATATAGTCAGGCAAGTGGGAAAATGAGCGCTATTTTGTCGGTCAGTTGCCCTTTGAGCACCTATACAGAAGCTCAATTCCGTGGAGAAGTTGCCAATACCGTCATAGAATGTGCCGATAAAATTTCAAAATTCATTTACGTCTAAATAGATGGAATCACTTTAAACATCTCGAAATCAAGCATTTTGAGATGTTTTTAAATGACGCTCAGTAGCTCAACATTTAGATAAAATTCATCAATCAATGGTGACTTTATATTGTTGTATTGCCGATACAGTCTACAGTTTCTGTCTTAAGTTTCCACGCGATAAAAATGATTTCGCATAAAGACGCCAAACATAGAAGCAAATAATTGCCGATCTTGTTCAGCTTGAAAGATGCCCCTGAAATAGTCCCGATCTGTGGTTAAAATTAAATCTAAGAATGTTGCCTGCTTGGGAACGGCACCCTTTCTTTGGCAATATGCAAAATATGCACTGACATCTTCAAATAAAATCCACCACTCCTGTGGACTTCCAATCTGAATGCCACCTAATGAATGCTCTAGATCAAACATCGCATTAAGCAGATATTGAAAATTTTGCTTTGAACTTTGAAATTGAAATCTAGGATAATCTGTTGTTAGATTTAATTCGATCAGATGTAAATGGATTCTCCGAGCACGCTCTAATCTACATTTAACTTTTAAATATTGTTGATAACGACGTCGATCTTTTGCTGTGACCGTTGTTAAGCGAGACAAATCCATATTGTCGTGTAAATCACTGAGTTTTACTTCACACGCTATTGCATTTTTAGCGGTACGCTGCGCAGCTTGAAATCGGTTCTCACCTGCTGTTTTAGTCAGTGCCAGTATCGCGTCGATAATATGGGCTTGAAAATCTAAAGCATGAAGCTCATCCGTCGTTGTCTCTGTATCTTCTAAAATGTCATGTAATACAGCGACGATTTTAGCATCGGGATGTTGCACATTTTGCATCACACGAAGTGGATGCTGAATATAAGCTTGACCCGCTTTATCGACTTGTCCGAAATGGCGTTCAGTCGCCAAAGAAATCGCGTTTTCTAAAGTTGAAATAAAGAATCTCCCCCTTCGTGGTCTTTTTTATTTTTCTCCATCATATTAACCAGTGAATACAGATATTTGTAGCTCTAAGCGCTACTTGAACGACACAGATTGACTCGTAAAATACATATCTACCGTGAATTATCGTGAGCTAGATCTTTTGCAAATACTTCTATGCCATTCGTGCCAACATTTCCAAAGTAATTTTTTTCACCTCTTCTTTACTTTGCTGAATATGGCTGCGCATTTTCTCCAATGCCGCTGTCACATTATATCCAAGGATCAATTGTAAAATCTGTTGATGCTCTGCATAAGTGGCTTCAATTCGATAATCTTTAGAAAAATCTAAACGTCGAATAATACGGATTTTTTCACTCACATCCCGATGCACCTTTGCCATTTCACTATTACCGATTGCTTCAAGCAATTGGCAGTGAAATGCTTCATCTTGCATCGATAAAGTTTTTAAATCATGCAGAAACTGCTCAGGCGGAATACACCACACATTTACTAAGTCCTGTAAAGCCTGTTTGAGTTGTTCTGGTTCCATTTTGCAGAGCTGCTCAATGGCATAGCATTCCAGCAAAATCCGTAAATCATAGAGTTCTTCATAGGCTTTAAAATTGAGTGGCTTCACTTCCCAACCGCTGCGAAAATGCACCCTTACATAACCATCTTGCTGTAAACGGTATAAAGCCTGCCGTACGGGTGTACGGCTGACTTCATACAATTCTGCAATTTCAGATTCGGTAAAACGTGCACCAGGTTTGAGCTGAAAATCAAAGATATCGTTTTTTATTTTTTGGAAAACCAGCTCAGACAAGTTGTCTGAGCTTTTCCCAACAATAGCTGAGCTCATGTTTATTCCATATAAACCAGCGGTTCACCGCTATGTACCGTTTGTCCTGCACGGCAGATAATCGCTTTCACTATACCGTCATCATCGGCATAGACTGGAAGCTCCATTTTCATCGCTTCAATAATGGCTACAGTCTCACCTTTCTTCACAGACTGTCCAGCTTCGACAAAAATTTTCCAAATGTTGCCGGTCATCGATGCATTTAAAGCTGCATACTGGCTATAGTCGGTATCATCTTGCAGGATTTCCATTTCCGCAGGTGCATCAAACTCATCTTTCCAGCGTTCAACTTCAGTTGTAAATGCCTGCTGCTGCTGTGCTTTAAATTCGGCAATACTGTCCTTCTCTGTTTCCAAAAAGGCTTGATAGGCTGCAAAATCAAATTCAGTTTCTTCAATTTTGATTTCCGCCACACCATTGGCAAAGTCAGCACGGAATTGATCCAGTTCAGCTTCGGTTACTTCATAATATTTAATTTGATCAAAGAAGCGTAAGAACCATTGCTGACCGCCAAACTGTTTGTTCTTTTTAAACTTATTCCAAATGGGCAAGGTACGGCCAATCAATTGATAACCACCCGGTGAGTCCATGCCATAGATACACATGTACATCCCGCCAATACCAACTGTACCTTCTGCGGTAAAGGTACGTGCAGGATTATATTTCGAGCTGAGTAAACGATGACGTGGATCAATTGGTACAGCACAAGGTGCTGTTAAATACACATCGCCCAAACCTAAAATTAAGTAATTGGCATCAAAAATGATGTTTTTGACTTGCTCACGGCTGTCTAAGCCATTAATGCGCTGAATGAAATCGACGTTATTTGGTAACCACGGCGCTTTAGCACAAACACTTTCTTGATAGCGTTCTACAGCACCTAAAGTTGCCGAGTCTTCAAATGCCATCGGCAAGTGAATAATACGGGATGGAATCTTGATTTGGCTCAAATCCCCCATCTCATTTTCGAGTCCTAATAAGAACTGGATCAAATTCGCTTGGCTAAAACGCAATCCATCATATTTAATTTGCAGTGAACGCACACCCGGTGAAAGCTCTAAGATGCCATCAATGTTCGCTTCACGAATGAGCTGCATCAGTCGATAAACACGTAAGCGCAATGCAAGGTCGAGAACGTTTTCGCCATATTCCAGCAAGATGTAACTGTCACCTGCCTGACGATATATAGCTTTCGGCGCATACGCATCTGCTTCACGCACTGCCAATATCCCTTCTGGCTTGCATTCAAAATTTGCCACCGCTGACTTTTCAGGTGCTTGAGCAAAGTTTTGGATATCGGCAATTTGCTGAACTTCCAAGGCATTGGCTTGCTCAACGCTCATCGGGTAGAAACTAATGCTGTCATCCGCTTTAAGCTGACCAATTTTCCAAAGTTCTGCTTTGGCAATCGTCACTGGGCAAACAAAGCCACCGAGGCTTGGGCCATCTTTCGCCAAAATCACTGGGAAATCTCCGGTGAAGTTAATTGCCCCAATAGCATATTCACAGTCATGCACATTGGATGGATGCAAACCAGCTTCACCGCCATTTTCACGTGCCCAGCTTGGTGTCGGGCCAGTTAGGCGAATACCTAAACGGTTTGAGTTAAAGTGCACATTCCATGTTGAAGCAAAAAATTCTTCAATATATTCAGGTTTAAAGAAATCTGGTGCGCCATGCGGGCCATAGAGCACACCAATTTTCCATTCTTTGCCATAGCTTGGAATACGCTCTGCAGCTAAAGCTTGTGGTGCTGCTGTTGCAATTTCCAATCCATCTAAAGGCAGACTTGGATTGACCATTTTAATCATGTCACCTGCACGCAGAACTCGCCCTGCATGACCGCCAAAATTACCCAATGCAAAGGTTGAGCGGCTGCCTAGATATTCAGGTACATTTAGTCCGTTGCGGATTGCAAGATAAGTACGGCAACCCGACTCAACTTGTCCAAGTACTAATGTTTGCCCTGCTTTGATGCTGATCGGTTGCCAAAAATCGACATTCACACCATCTAGAGTCGCGCTACATGGCGCACCTGCAATGGCTACAATGCTATCGGCATGAAATTTTAGGCTTGGTCCTTGTAAGGTAAACTCAAAACCTGCTGCCGATTTTGGATTACCGACAATTTGATTGGCCAACTGAAATGCATAATCATCCATCGGGCCTGATGGCGGTACGCCGATATCCCAATAGCCTACACGCCCCGGATAGTCTTGAATCGAACTTTGCGTGCCCGGTTGCAGCACTTCAATTACATTTGGCACGTATTTAAAATCATCCAGCAGACGTGTCCAGATTTGCATATTTTCAAAGCGTGCATCTGAAACTACGGTATGTGCATAGTCTAAGTTGGTGCTGATGCCATTCAAGCGGGTTTCCGCCAAGGCTATTTTTAACTTAGCAATCGCACTGTCTCGGTCTGCAGCATGCACAATAATTTTGGCAATCATCGGGTCAAAATATTGTGAAATTTCTGTGCCTGTAGATACCCACGTATCCACACGGATGTCTTCAGGGAAATATACATCCGTGAGTACACCAGGACTTGGCTGGAAGTTTTTCACTGGATCTTCTGCATAAATCCGCACTTCAATGGCAGCGCCATTGGGCTGAATATTGCTGAGTTTTTCCCAATCTAAAGCATCACCTGCCGCCACTTTCAGCATGCATTCAATCAAGTCTAAGCCCGTCACCATTTCAGTTACAGGGTGTTCAACCTGCAAACGGGTATTCACTTCAAGGAAATACACTTCATCACGGGCAGCATCATAGATAAACTCAACCGTACCTGCGCTGCGGTATTTCACCAATTGACCAAGCTCTACAGCAGCACGGTGCAATTTTTGACGTGTTGCTTCTGGTAAGTGCGGTGCAGGTGTTTCCTCAACGACTTTTTGGTTACGGCGCTGCAATGAACAATCGCGCTCCCCAAAAGCAACGACTTGACCTAAACCATCACCAAAAATTTGTACTTCTACGTGACGGGCTTTATCGACAAAACGTTCGAGGAAAACACCCGCATCTTTAAAGAACTGTTCGCCTAGACGCTTTACACTTTCATACGCATCTTTTAATGATTGTTCATCATCACAGCGGGTTAAACCAATACCGCCACCGCCAGCGGTGCTTTTCAGCATGACGGGATAGCCAATCTCTGCCGCAGATGCGAGTGCTTCATCTAAACTTGCCAATAAACCTGTGCCCGGTGTCATGGGCACATTGGCTGCCGCAGCCAATTCACGCGCACGATGCTTCAAACCAAATTCTAAAATTTGTTCAGCCGTTGGCCCCATAAAGGCGATACCATTTTCCTCACATGCACGGGCAAAGTCAGCACTCTCAGATAGAAAACCATAACCTGGAAATATTGCTTCAGCGCCAGTTTGTTTGGCTGCTTGAATCAATTTTTCAATACTTAAATAAGTCTCTGCAGGTTTGATGCCCTCAAGTGAAACCGCCACATCTGCATCTAAGACATGTTGTGCATAACGGTCTGTCTCTGAATATACGGCAACCGACTGAACACCGAGTTTCTTTAATGTACGAATCGCACGAACAGCAATTTCACCACGGTTTGCAATTAAAACTGTTTTAAACATGATTATTTCCCCGAATTTTTTAATTTGATTTTGCTGTTGTTGCTTGCAGTGATTGGATATAGGCGCGCCAGCCGCCAAATTCACTAATATTTTTTGCACCGTTTAGGCCATAAGGTTCACAAATAAAGCCTTTCACCCAACGTCCATCGGCAAGCTCGATATTGCCCATACCCAGTGGTGTTGGAATTTCAGCAACAAATTCACCAAAGCGTGCTTTTGGAATATCCCAAAGCTCGACAATAATTTTTTGACCCGCTTCCTGACGCGCTAAACCTGGTTTCGGCGGCACAGTGCTTGGCAATGCATAGAGGGCGTAATCAGCAGAAGTGGTTGTGGTTTCGACATGCACGGCTTGGCGTGTTGTCAGTTGGAAATTGAGTGGCATGCCTGTGAGATGTGCGCCTACAACAGCAACACGAAAATGCTGTGCTGATGGTGCAGAAATGACTGAAGCTGTTGCAGGCAATGTTTTCGCTACTGCACCGAGGGGTAGTTGCAGATGGTTTTGCCATTTTTCTGCAAATTCAGCTAAAGCCGTATCGTGCCAAGCCGGTGCAATGAATGTGATACCAAATGGCAACCCATCTGCACGAAAGCCTGCAGGTACAGCGATGGCACTCAGGTCTGCTAAATTGGTAAAGTTGGTATAGGTGCCAAAGTGGCTATTATTTTCAATTGGCGATTCAGCCATTTCAGCCAGTGTGTGAATGGTTGGTGAGCTTGGTACCACTAAGGCATCAAATTGCGCTAAGGTTTGCTGAATGTCTCGAGCCAATTCTTGCTTTAAATATTCGGCGTTATAAGCATCCACCGCAGTGTACTGCTGGCCTTTTTGAATAATTTCCAAAACTGTTGGATCAAAGTCTTGTACCGATGTTTCTAATAAATCTGCAACTGCAGCAGTACGCTCTGCGACCCATGACCCTTGGTAAAGTTGGCTCGCCAATTGACTAAAAGCACTGAAATCAATTTCTGTTAGTTCTGCGCCTAAGTTTTTTAATTCAGTCAGTGCTTGCTGGAATGCATCCGCCGATTGAGCATCACCAAAAAATTCTAATTGTTTTGGAATGGCTAAATTTAATTGTGCGCTGAACTTTGCAGGCGCTGTAGCAGGATTCACACGTGAATAACTGTCGGTTACATCAAAACCTTCCATAACTTCTGCCACTGCAGTTGCATCAACGACAGTTAAAGCAAAAATTGAAATGCAATCTAAGCTTTTACACGCAGGCAATAAGCCTGTATTTGAAAAGCGACCTTTGGTTGGCTTTAAACCAACAATATTATTAAATGCTGCGGGTATACGCCCTGAGCCTGCTGTATCTGTACCGAGCGCAATCGGGACTAAACCGCGCGCCACCACACTGCCTGAACCTGAACTTGAACCACCGCTTACAAAGTCAGAATTAAAAGTATTCGGCACAGCACCAAATGGCGAACGTGTACCCACTAAACCAGTAGCGAATTGATCTAAATTGGTTTTGCCTACAATAATCGCACCCGCTTGTTTTAAGCGTTGCACCACATAGGCATCTTCAGTTTTTATGTCCGTAAATAATTTAAACGCAGCCGTTGACGCAAAGCCCACCACATCAATATTGTCTTTCACTGCAATAGGCACACCAAATAAAGGTAAGGCCGCAGCATTTTCGATTTGTTTTAAAGCGTCAATCTGTGCAGTTAATTGTTCTATCGATGCAATGGAAATCCATGCTGGATCTGCATGATCAAATTGCTCGACCAAGGCATATAAGTCTTCCAATTGAATTGTGTTATTCGCGTAGCCCGCTTTCCATTCTTCTAAAGTCCAGCCTAAAGTTTTTATTGGGTTCATTGATGTGCTCATTCTTGTATCCAAGTTTGAATACTGTATTGCACACATCATGCCAAAATTAATTTTTTGTTATTTTTTAGTATGTTAATACTAAAGCACCAATCGTTTTCCTATTTTATTTAGGCAATACAAAACGATAAGTGTTCTATTAAGTTTCCAAGCTCCACTATTTTGGTGCATGACTTTTATAATCGTGTTTTCAATAGATTCTTTTGATTTAGATGCAGATCTAAATACAGTGAACTTTCTATTTTCAATATTTATAAGTTTTCGATTTAAATGTTTTGTATGACTTTGAACTTAGAATAAAAACAACTGAGAAATATTTTGAACTTTATATAGAAAAAGATACATCAATGATGGCTAAAGCAATATTGGGCTTTGAGATTGATCGGGTTGAATAGAAAAGTAGTAATAAAAAAAAGCTATTGATTCGCAAAATTTAGTTAAACAGTCAAAACTAAAAAATGGTGCGCTCAGCGTGCACAAGATCGTATAAATATATAATTGTTTTATATGATTTTATTTTTATTCATAATATTTTGTACCGCTAAATGTACTACTAAAATAAAAAATGCTCTGGGTTCTAGTCCTTAATTCATAGTGCACAACCAACACGCATTAATTTTCGGAAAGCTACAGCTCTACTATGTCAAGGACAAGCTAAAACATTACATTTCAATATTTTAATTTAAAACTGACGCTAAGTTGTCGCACTTCAAATTTAATCTATTTATACCTTGGCATTCATAATTCATATTTATAGTTTGTTTTTTCCAGATGATATTCACATTAGAGAATCATATACTCACATCTTCTTAAGATCCGGACGCTAACTATGATCGTCATGAAGAAAAATAAAAAGTATCTCTCCTATAAAATTCAAGAAGATGATCTTGATTACTGGGAATTATCAGAAGTGAATGTTGTAGATCAATCTGGTTGGTGCTGGACCAGTGATTACGAGAAAGCCAAGTATTTTATGAGTAAAAGAGATGCTGATATTTTCTTGGCTAAAAAGAAGGGGGAGTTTTGGCAGGGTGTGGAGATTTTAGATGAGTGATTTAGAGAAGCCCTCACTTGAGGGCTTTTTTTATGGCCATGCATCACTCAGTCGCTTTGCATCAGCTGCGTGTTCATCAGCTCGTTGCGCCACTGTTCGATATTCATTGACGCATTTTTCGAGTACGACACCGCTGGCACTGGCGTACTCAATGATGGTTTCTCGGGTAGCTGTGGACATACGACTTGAGGCTGTATCGATTTGCTTTGACAACCGATCAATAGCGGACTTAGCGCTATTGCTATCAGCAATAATTTGTTTGATATCTTCACGATGTTGAATCTCCGCTTTGAGTAGCTTTTCAGACCATTGCTTTTCTTTTGCGATAGCATCTGCTTTCGCTTTTTCGGTTAGTGCCTCAGCCTTTGCCAGATCAGTTTGATATTTTGAGTCAAGTAGAGCGTAGTCATCTTGCCAGCTGGAAACTCGCCATGTCTGAACTCCAAAGCCAATGAGCGCAATTAATAAAAAAGCCGCCAAAAAGACAATGACGGCTTCATAAAACTTGGTGATAAATCCTGTTATTAATTCTTTCATTGTGCCCCCATGCATTTACTATGACGTTCAAGTTGTCGAGCCCAAACGCCATAGCAATTGTTTGACCGAACCGAGCAATCGCGCTTGGCTACGTATTTCCATTTCAGCAATGAATCGCAAGCTTGCTTATATTGCCCTGCTTTCAAATTGCGTAACATTGATGATGAGCGCCAGTTAGCCGCACCAAAGTTATATGAAAAATCGAGGTACACATCGTATTCAACTTGAGATAGTTTCACACCTTCAAGCGACTTTCGAAATGCAATCTCATCTTTAGACACGTGGGCCTTTGCCCATTCTTGAGCAGTCTTGCGCGTGATTGGTGGATCAGTCATTTTGATTGGCTTACCATCCGGTTTGGTTGTAGATCCAATGCCCTGTGTTACGACTCCACCACTGTCTTTATATGGTTTTGCTGAGTAGCCTTCATACTTTTCTAAACCCACAAAAAAAGCAGCCGAAGCTGCTAATCCATAAGTCCAATATTTAGTCTTGTTCGACATTGCATTCACCGTTTAATTTTCGCTTTGTAAGCTCGTGAATTTCTTTTTCGCGCTGATTTCGTTGCCATGAGAAATAAACATTAATAAGCAAGCCCAGCACAGCAACGCCTATACCTACCCAACCCATCCAATCAATGCCCATAAAAAAACCGGCAAAGCTTGCCGCTCCACCGGTCACTGTTGCTTTTGATCCCAAAGCTGCAGCTGATGTTTCTGCCACCGCTGCTGTCGTTTCAGACATGTCGCCCCCTATTTTTGGCAATAAAAAAGCACCTGGAGGTGCATTAAATAGCTTGAATCCTTGATGCAAAAGCCGACCAGTTTGGCGCTGCTTGATATTCTGCAACGGATGCGGCTGGCACCTTGATTACGCATGTTGCTTTTAATCCAGTAAATGTATTCGATGTTATTGTTGGTGGTGATACCGCTTTACATATAATTTCATTGCATGCAGTTAAATCTCTAAATGCTTCCGAGCCAATTAATATTAAGCTCGCTGGCAATGTTAATTTTATTGCAGAAATACAACTTCTAAATGCTTGTTGACCGATTGATGTAACCAAATCTGGTATTAAAATCTCTACTAATGCTCTCCAGTTATAAAAACAAAGATCGGGTATTGATGTGATTCCGCTTGGCAATACAAGGCTAGTTGATTCTATCCATTGCCCAAAAGCCCCTCCAGATATGCTTGATATAGACTCAGGTAAAATCAAAAATTTTGATTTAGACCATCCAGAAAATGCATTTGCACCGATTGATGTAACACTACCAAGAATTGTTAGTCCGGTAGCCTGTGCGAATAAGGTATTTCCTGCGTTAAAAGCATTATTTCCTATAGCGCCAGAAATTTCGCTTGATAATGTCACATTGCCTATATTTAATGGAAAATTGCTCATATCACCAGAGAACTGAATTGCACCACCACCAACAACCTCACTTGGTGCGTATAGTTCAATTGATTTTGTTGCTTCATCTTTCTCAGATGTAACTGTGATTTTTTCTCCGCCTGTATAGCTCGCAGGAAAAGAAACGGTAAAATCACCATTTCCATCCGCAACAGTTGTGTAAGTTGCCATAATCTTTTATTCCTCAACTTCAATTGTAATTGTAGCGCCCGCTTCAGCTTTCCCAGAAATTGACGAGCCATCAAATTTCATATTCGCTTTAAGTGATTCATCTACATTCACAGAAATATTTGCAACAGGCACTGTTGAACCAATAACTTTATCTTTTGATGTTGTGGCTGTAAGAACCAAACTCACCGATTCAACAAAGAAGTTGTGTTCAAAGATTTGGTAAGATTCAAAGCCTTCGCGCACAGACCAAAGCTTTAATTTGTGTGCTTTATTTTGCAAAAGTACAGATGTCTGAATTGTGTGATTATCCGAATCAATGTCGCTTGCGCTATAAATCACCCCATTCTCAACAGTTGATAATTCAAGTGAATACGTCACACCAGCTTCCATTGTCACACTACTATCAAACCATCCTAAAATCTCCCCGCCTGTTTGTTGAACACGGTTTCTGTGCGCCCAAGTTAATAAAATATCATTGGAAATTACATGAGTTTCTGGGAAATAATTTCCATTAAATTTCACATTAGCTGGTGGGTAAGGCCTGAATGCGCGTGCATTCATTTCAATAGCAATTGAACCTTTATTCTCAAGCATGCCTGATGGCGTAGTTGTGAGCGCTGACACAAGAACTTCTTCACCAGCAACATATTCAGTTGAATCATAAGCAACATCATTTCCACAGAAATAAAGTTTTGTACCTACTCCCCAGTCTTGCGGCAGTGAATCAAGAGCACCACGCTTCACACTCACAACACCGGTATATGCATCAACGCCTTCAAACACCATCCACTCACCCGGTGTTCCAATCCAATCACTACCACATTTAATTAATGTGCCAATTGGAAGCCCCGCGATTGCAGCACTATCTTTAACTGTAAAACTCATCGATGTTTTTGAGATCATCTGATCGAGATCGGCAGCAGGTTCGTAGTCGATTGTCGCAGCACGAAGCCATTCCTCACCCTCGATTCCACTATGCGTCATCATCACAGCATAAAGTGAATTCGATTGCGGCTTTTCAGCAACCACTGCAGCTAAACCAAAGTTATTCTCATAACTTAGTTCTTCATCAACTTGCCGCTGACCAAGTGCCATCACTGCCAAGTAATACGGCATTTCAAACGGCTCATACGGACAAGCTTGTGGTGGCTGTGGTGCAATATCAATCGGAGTATCAATTACAATATCTGATGACAAATTGCTCGAATACGGAACAATTTCGACAAAATCAATTGACACATCAGTACCAGTGCCAAGATTGATTTTCATGATTCGAACTGTAATTGTACCCTGCCATTTGCGCGGCCAAGCCAATTTCAATAAGTCATAACGATTCCATTTTCGCGCATTGTACTCAGCAGTTGTAAAAGAGCCTCTCCACACTGGAGATGACATTTGCTTGAGCTTCCACTGCGCAACGATTGCAGCATTGCGCTGATTCATGAAATATGGAAAGTCTGCATCTTCAGCATTTACACGACCATTCAAGTTGCGAATTGATGCATTTTCAGCGATTGAAAAAGATGAGTATTTAATTGCATTGCGATTGTAATATCTCACATTGAGTTGATTGATCGCTTCATCTGCATTTGCAACTTCGAGCGATATGCTCTTGATCTTATTAACTGAAAGTGTGTGAATTTCACTTTCTTCAAACCAATCATCACGAAACAAAACCATCTCATACAAGCCGGTTTGACGGTTTACTCGAACACCAGCTTCGATGTGCCCGCACAACTCATTAATTGCTTCTAAGCATGATTTTTCAGTGATTGACCAAGAAATTCCAAGCCCCTCATCCCAAATTCGATCTGCCGCTTTCATGAAATTCACATCATTTACGTCAGATTCAGGCTTATTCATTGCTGTGTCATCTGTCAAGATTTCACGGATTTTATGGATAGGATTAATGTCAATGCTATCCGAATTGCAAAAAAAACCAGATTTAGGATCCGGTTGAGAAAACATAAAATGCAAATCACCCGACGGTATTTCTTCGGTAAGCTCCAAGTTGTAATTAAAAGATACTAGTACATTTTGTATATCAAAACTCGGCTTTATAAATAAAGATAATGAATACTTATTAGACCAATACTCTCCTACATAAGGTGAAACAGATGAAATATCATCAACATTTGAATTTATCGACACAGTGCCTTTTGTTGATAAACCAACATCCAAATTCAATACAATTTCTTCTGAACTTCTTATTGAAAACTCAAGTGTTAAAACACCGGATTTTGGATGTCTGACATCATCTAGCTCACTCGGTTGAGCTATCCAAAAAGGGCTGTACGGGTCGCCATTCAATTTCCATAACGGTGAAGATATATATCCATCAACATACTCGCATTTAGACCCATCGCCATAGTCGCCAATCTCACAAACCCACGGCCTCTCCGCTGTTGTTGCATACCATTGCTCTTGCCCATCATTTCTAACACGCGTGCGCTTCACCCACAGCAGCATTTCTTTCATATAGCCTGAGTTGCCGAGGTAAAACCCTTTTCCCGGCACAATTCCATCCTCATACTCATCTGCGAGATCTTGAAGCTCTTCATCAGTCATGTCGTTAAATTGACTTGCTAATTCACTACCACTAAATGAAATGTAGGATTGATAAGGATATGCTGAGGCTGGTAATGAAATTGAATTCATGTACTTTGTGTATGCAGAATCAACTGTCTGCCGCTTTGATCCATACTTAATGTTGAGCACACCACTTACACCTCCTTCATTTTCACCGTAAAGGTTTGGTAGATGTAGATAGCAAAGCTCCCCATTAGTCCCCATTGGCACGCGTTTTCCTGTATGCCACCCCCGTTTATCAAAATTTATTCCAAGTACTTTTTCAATTGGATTGCCGATAAATAAAAGAAAATTGGCAAAATAGCGATACCCTGTTACTTGCTTACTGCTGCTGCCCATTCTTCGCCACCCCTACAACTTGCAATGCCATTGCATCATTCGTATCGATAAAGTCTCGAGCATCACGCCCATTCTTCAGAAAATCCTGCCAATCCCAACCACGAGCCAAAAAAAATGCCCGCGATCCGCGAGCACACATTTTGGCTTTTCGTAAATCCGAGATATAAATTTTCATTTCTTCCCGCCCTTACTTTTGATTGCAGTGGTTCTTTGACCCCAAATATGGGTGATGTTCCCATACATGTGAGGGCTGCCTGCAATGTCACTAAATGAAGTACCTTCATCTGCAATTGTTCCATCAAGCTGATTTGGTTTTTGTTGGTTTTTTTTCTGCATCTTGCGCATCTGCATGTAGTTGTATACTCCAACAACTAATGCAACCACAGCCATCACAATCATTGCGATCATGGTTTCACCTATTTAATTAATTGCGTATATATTGGGTTTTGACTTGGAATAAATGGGTGCCCTGCAAAATTCAGGCTGTTATTAAGTTTCTCATGGCAGGTTTTTAATGATTGATCACAGCCCGGTGCAACACGCACCACATCACCAACCTTTAAACCCACATGCTGGCGATAAAGGCTTAATGAATTTCCACCGCCCGACGCGATTGTGGTGTAAACACCATCTTTCATTAACAGACCTAAATTCAGCCATGCTGCTGGGTATGACTTGGTTTCCATGACTGGTGCACCATCTTCATAAGTCGGATTGCCTTGACCATCTAAAACAGGCTGACCTAGTTCATCTAAAACAGGGATTTGTTCAAAGACCGGATTACCCTGCTCATCGAGCACCTGTGTTGGAACCACAGTAAAACTAACAGCTAAGCCCGATACCGTTGTGACCACTACTTCAAATGACAACTTCTCAAAATCCAAACCACACCAACGGTCGTAAATTGAGTTTGGACACGAAGACTGAAATTTGCGCGTCAAAATATTGCGGTTTAAATACGATTCACCGGTTTCACACACCAACGTCAATGTATCGGCATCTTCATCAAATTTCGGTTGTGTCACACGGCCTTTATGCAGCACCAATGTTTCGTTTTGATATAGCTCAAGGATTGTGACCGTTACGCCACCATAAAAGATCTTTCCTGCAAATACTGCTGCAAGGTTCTCACCTTCAGCATTTAATAAGCTCATTTGCGGAAGTGTCACTTCGGTATCACACTTATCAATGCTTTCGTCTTCAATCGCTGTGCGTGAAAGTCCACGAATTGGCAAATATTCAATGTCAGCATGAGTTATCGCTTTACGCTGATTAGTGAAATACCAAATACGTGTACCGTGCTTAAATTGATAAAGTTCCGCTCTCGTTTTCATGATGAAAGCTCCACGATTGGCACAGTGACTTGCGTTTTATGTGCCCCTAAAAATTGAAATTCAATCTGGTCAGCATCAAGCCGATGCAGACCTAAATAGCAAATGGTTTTGATGTCGTTACGGTGGGCATTGATTGCTGGCGATACAGTGAGTGAACCGCCTGTTTTTGCAGTAATCGTGTGCGCTGTCCAAGTACCATCTTTGCGTTTCACAGCAATGTGTTTTCGATCCGCCTCAAGCAAATACTTTGTGTTTGTACTGAGTGAAGTTGTAATGTTGCCAGTATTGAGAATATTCAAATGCTTCTCATATAGCGGCATCCAAAATGCCTGAAAACGCCCCATTCGACGAAACAAAAACTTGCGATACTCTGTGTATTGGTTCCAGTCACGTAGTAACGACTTAAATGGTTTTAAATATC
Source organism: Acinetobacter sp. YH12086 (assembly GCF_013419345.1). Taxonomy (NCBI): domain Bacteria; kingdom Pseudomonadati; phylum Pseudomonadota; class Gammaproteobacteria; order Moraxellales; family Moraxellaceae; genus Acinetobacter; species Acinetobacter sp. YH12086. Next base: position 180,336 of record NZ_VPAF01000003.1, on the reverse strand, counting down.
GTGGCTTGGCCCAATGCGTAAAATCCTGAAAGCCACCAACATCACCATCGACAATGTTTTGATGCTGCGTCAGTGTCATTTCTAAAGAATTACCATCAAGTAGCAAAGGCTTGAAGTAAATATCATCACCAAGGAATTGCTCAGGCACATCAGCTTCAAATTCAGGTGAATCCTCTGCAATCACACGAAAAGCCACACTTGAGCTAGACCAAAATCCGCCAGTATTAATTGAAGCATCGCCATCAATAATGCAGATCCGCAGCGGCATGATTGCTGCATTGGTTGCTGTCACATTAGCTGCAAGTCGGAAGCCATCCTGATACTCAGTAATTAATTCTTGAATGATTTCTTGCGTTTCAGGATCTCGAATTTCTTCTTGCACAATGATGTAGCGACCTATGCTTACAATCTCAGCAACTTGAGCGCCCTCAGAACTTTCAAGCAAAATAAAACCGACTCTAAGGTCGGCTTGGTGTGCTGTCGTGTCCATGATAATGAAGTCGCTATCTTCAAGATTTGGGATAATCTGTCGAAACTGTGGTAACGGAATACCCCACTGTTTACGCAAATTTGCATAGAACATATGGAACATATCACCCATGGCTTTACGCATATTCACATAGTTGAAGCTCAAGACTTGACGTGGTGCATCACGCTGAATGTATCGAATTTCACTACCATCAAACGATTCATGCACCTCGGTCTTAAACTCAAGACGTTCAGTAGAATCAAGCAGAGGGCAATTTGTTAATACGTGTACTTCGCCATATTTGGTTTGTATTTTCATTTTGTCCTCAAAATTTTGGCAATAAAAAAACCGCCCTATTGAGCGGTCTTAAATATAATGACATGGGGCAAGGACTCGAACCTTGCATCAACCTCCCATCAGTCAACAACTCTTCAACACTTTGCTATGATCACTTGCATTGCGTTTTACTAAGTTGCATCAATTAGATGGTGTGGGGCTCTACCGGTGAGCTACGCCATGCCAAAAACATTATAACAAATAGCACTGAGTTAAACACCCAAGGCTGAACGGTTTCGTTTAAAGAACTTCACAAATGCTTTTGTGCCGTCAGGACTGAATAAATAATCACTCAGACTTTCACGCTCATCTACAATAACGAAGTTCGGGTTTAGGTTTACTTGGGATTGACCACTTGAGTTTTGGGCTTGGGAAAGATAGTTAGTCAAATCCTTATTTTGTTGAGGGTTCAACAATTTAGGCGCATCAAGTGCGATTGATCCACCATCTGCATAAGCATTTGGCAATCTGCCGGTTTGATTCATAAAGTTCAACGTATCAAGACCAAGCATATTTACGGCTGCGGTTCGCATCATGAACTCACCGTTTGAAGCCATAATTGGGATTTCATCACTCGTACCAGTACCCTTCCCAGTGATATGGCCACCAGTCGCATAACCAACCGGACTCAACGCTGAAACCGCAGCCTGAAGCAAACCAGTTTCTATAGTTGCCATTGTAATCGCAGGCATATTGTATGGAAACGGTGCTGACGCCCAAGCTGCCGAAATAGCTTGATAACTATTTAACGCTGTAGAAAACAGCGCAGCACCTTTTTGAATCCCACCCAAAACCGCGTAAGCAGAACTACATGAATCAACCAACCCCATCATCATGCCTGCAAAATCTGCACCGTACTGGGCACCGTATGACATCTGCATAGCCAAACGCTGTTGTTGATACTCCTCTTCTGTCAGTAGCATGTGTTTACGTGCTTCTGCTAAAAGATCCATATCTTCTTGGTATGGCGATTTATCCAAGCCCATCATGGACTTGTAGTCTCCCCATACCTGTTCACGCTCAGCGTTTGATTCTAAACCTTGATTAAAGTTCGCCTCTTTAACAAGACTTTGCTTCATTTCAGGTGAATATTCAGCAGTATTAAGAATTTCTTCTCGTACTAATGCGTAATATTCTTTGGCGTAGTCAGCAGCAGATATCCAGTGGCGTTTTGCTTCGAGCAGCTGCTTAGATTGAGCAATCCTAATTTTTTCAATTTCAGCAGCTCGTTGTTTTTCTAAATGAAGTGATGCTTCAGCATATTGATCAGCCGTTAACTGAATATCAAGTTTCAAATCCCGCTGGCGGCGCGCATAGCTTTCATTAACTAACTGCTCTTCGGATTTCATATAATCAGAATATGTAGCCAATTTATCAGCCTGCGCAGCTGATGCAATCTGAATTTCAATATCTGCACGCTTTTGATATTGAGCTTTAAGTTCGCTTGCTTTTGCATCACTAAAACCAGCTTGATCTATTTCCTCAAATTTATCGGCTAACTGCTGTCTAATTCTAGTAGCGTCATCCGCAACATCAGCATTTAACTGCTTCTGTTTTTCAGCAATTCGCTCACGTTCAACAATAATCTTTTCCTGCTCTTTCACCCAATCATCAAATGAATAATCTTCTGTGAATGAAACACCGCTGGCACCCCCCATATAGCCTTTAACATTTTTTACATACTGTCTGTTAATTGGTCCAATATTTGTACCGCGTTGAACATTACCTTCACCCGCATGATATGCACTAATTGCCTTTTCAATATCTCCATTAAACAGACTGAGCAAATGCTTTAAATATTTACCAGCACCTTCAGCCGATTGAGCTAAATTGAAACGGTCGCTTACTCCATACTGTTTTGCAGTTGCAGATAAAAATTGAAAGCCACCAGAAGCGCCTGTGCTTTTGTTATAAGCATTCGAATTCCCGCGCGACTCTTGCATATGAACAGCGGAAAGCAATCCAGACGGCAAGCCATTTTTTGCTTCAATGCCTTTGAAGTTATATTTAGCCGCGTTAGATGCAACTAAAGCATTGACTTTCATTGCATTACCTTGGGCCTCAACCAGCTTTTTGTTTTTCTCCTCAAGCTTATTACGCTCATCAATGGTTTTGTTTAGATTTTTTTCGGACTGCCAGCGTTCACGAACCGATTTGAGTTGATCCTCAGTTAAGCTTTTACCTGTTCCCAAAATACCAGCCGCTTTACGCATTTCGTATATGTATTCTGCCAATTTAGGATCGACTTTTGCGTTTGAAACAATGCTCCCAACAAGATTATTCTTGTAGGCAACCACGCTATTGTCTTCTAAAAGTTTTTTAAGCTCTTCTGATAAAACCGCAACTTCACTTGCCTGCTTCTTAACTTCGCCAGTGACACCATTTAATGCAGTTTTAAACGCATTTTGCGCAGATTCAGCATCTTTAAATTTACTTTTAGCATCAACATAGCCACCCAACAACTTACGAACCTTACTTAGCTGATCATCAGTTAAAATATTGACATTCTTAACAGCTTTGTAATATTCATCACTGGTTATACGGCCTTGCGACAGTGCACTATTTAATTTACTAAAAGTGGCAATCTTCTCATCAGAAACTGGTAACGCTTGCATAAATGAATATAAGTCTGATGATGCTACTCGATATTTAAGACCTAATTCTTCAATTTGATCTGCTAAAGCTTTTGCTTCATTATCTCTCTGCAGTGTATTGAGCTCTCGATACTTGACTACCAGCTCGCCAACAGATTTTCCTTGAGTATCAATTGAAGCTGTTGCTTTATCCGCATTATCTTTCATTAAAAGATAACCTGCTGCTACTGTAGCAACGGTAAGCCCTAATCCAACTGGCCCGCCCAAAATACCCTTTAGAGATGATCCAGCCCTCACAGCAAGCGATTTGGATGCATTATTTGCATTTTGTGCAACAGTATCCGCCTCCAAAGCCGCAGTATTTGCAGCACGCAAAGGTAAAATTGTTTTTTCAAAATATGCTAAGCGCGCCATACCACTCATCCGCGCGTACTGCGCCTCAGCATTCTTAAGCTCCGCAAGTGTTAAATGTGCAACGCGAGCAGTCCTTTGTGCAGTAATTTCATTAGCTAGTTGTTCAGCTCTAATATTTTCAATAACCGCCAACGTCTTACCTTTTATCGCTAAAGCCTGCTTATAAATAAATGGAAGATAAGAACCTGCCAAATAAGCACCTGCAACCATGGTTACATTGCCTAGCGCATCTAAATTATTTGCCGCCAATTTTGCCGCTTCACCAACCACTCCTAGTGAACCAGCCATGGCATTCGTTACGCCATAAGTTTCATTGATTTTACCTGCAAGTACAGTAAACCCATTATGTGCATTGTTTAACCCATCTCGTAATGAATTACTCATGTTATTGGCCAATGCTTCACTTTTTTCACGACTTGCATCAAGAGCATTATTTAAATCTTTTGTGCTTAATTTCCCTGCATTACCCATAGACAAAATATCAGCTTCAGATTTATTTAAGCTTTTTGATAAATCAGTAACAATACTTGGGATTGCAGACAAAATTGAAATCCAAGCATCACCAGAAACTTTGCCGCTATAGATACTTTTCATATAAGCATCAGTTGCGCTTGCTGCTTTATCGGCAGCTGTTGCGTTATGCGTAAATGAAAATGACAAGCTGTCTGTAATACGTAAAGAGCGATCTGTCGTTTCACCATAGGCTTTTAAAGCGCCGCCAATATCTAAATAAACCTGCTGCGCCTCTTTTAAAGGACGGTATGTGGTATTTGCAGTTTCCAAAAGATGTTGCTGGACTTTGTTATATTCTTGCTGACTACTGGTTGCATTGCGGATCTGCGCTGCCATCTGGGTATATTCATCTGCCATGCTGATCACTGAACCAACAGTAAAGCCTGCTAGTGCTGTAACCCCTAAACCTTTGATCATTTCAATCGCAGAACCCGCGCTGTTTTCAATACGTTTAGATTCGCGCTCTGCGGTATCACCCGCCTTTTTCATTGGCTCAGTAAAGCCAGCCGTTTTGGCAATTAAATCCAGAGTTAATGTTCCAAGCTTAGTCGCCATAACTTTTCCTCAGGCATAAAAAAACTGCCTTACGGCAGTTAGAGTCTAAATTTAATTAATACAATAGCTAGAAAGCTTAACAATTAATGTAACTTTGTTATCTCGCTGATTTTTATCATGCCATTGATATTAAAATACCCTCCCGAACCACACACCTCTCCCAAAAAAATAACTTTTTCTTTGGTCTTTAAAAACATTGATAAGTAGTTACTCTCATCAAAATCAAATTTTACTAAGTCTTGTTTGTTCAAGAAAAGCCCATCAGGTGAATGAGATTTTTTTGTTTCAATCTTTATTGCCCCGTCTAGCGGAATATATTTGAAAGACAAAATCTCATCAATGAATATAGATCCAGAACAAGCTGGATCATTATTTTGCCCCAAATTAATGATACCATTTACAGTAGTAATCTGATCATTTCTCCCTAGATCAACTAAAAATCTAGGTTTCGACCATACTGTCTGACTTAATAAAATCAAACAAAATATAAATATTTTTTTCATTTAAACCAACTTTATATATTTTGCCGAATTTGCCACTCTTGATGGCATATCTAATCTAACACCAAATTTATAATCTTCACTGCCACCGCCAACAATTACAGCATTAACAAATACTTCAGAGTTATCGGACATATTTAATCGCCCCAAAAGCTTAACCCAACTTTCAGCATTATTTCGAGCAAAATATCCAACAGTTAAGCCATTAATATCTACTTTGGTGGCATTTTTATCATAACTATTATTAAGATCTCTAATAATTCTCGCCTGCACTTCAGTAAAACTGCCTTTACCATCTCGCTTAACAGCAAACCGTTCAATATTAGATTGATATGATGCCTCGCCCACTATTTCAAATGGGTATGATTCAAAGTCATAAACACCGTCATAGACCAGTTTGTACTTTTGGCTTTTCTGTACTGGCTTAGTTTCATAAGTAGGACTTGGTAATCGTCCCTTAGTTGTACCAGGAGTTTTCGGCGCAGGCACATATTTTTCAAAGTCACCACTTTTTTTCAATTCTTGTGTTACTAAATACCCCACCAGAGCAACGGCCACTAAGATAATTAAAACCCACATCATAAAAAATCCCCATTAAACCCAAAAGTTCAATGAGGATATTATGTATTGCTTAATTTATCTACTATACACCGCGCCAATTCAATCTTCCTAAAATTGGCAATAGATTGAACTAAGGTGCAAAAAAATTATCTTGATAATCAAAACCTACTTAAGCGGATTTCTTTCTAATCGCTTTCATACGTTCTTCTTCAAAAGACGTTTCTGGTACATCTTCATGCGGCATATAGGCCAAAGCAGAAACACTTTCAGGATCTTTCACTTTAAACATCGTGTAGTGTGCCATCCAGTTACCAAAGCCTTGCTCTATTCTGCGACCAAAAAACAAAGAGCCTCTTTTTTTACGAAAGGCTCTCCATATTTGAAGCTCAGCATTATCTAAGTTTCGCTTTGCGTCTCTGATCGTGTTTCCACCGATTCCGCAGCTGACGAGTTCGCACCAGAATTCATTTTCTTCAAGTGCTTGATCTGCTGCTTTCCCGTAAAATCATTGACCGCTTCAGATGCTTTATACATCGCATCAATAATGGCTGGAACAGGCTTACCTACACTTTCAAGTGTTGGAAAACACGGTTCATTTGTATCTGCATTATAAATCGTTTTTTGCACACGAAGCTTATGCAGATCTGCCATGAGCATATCTGTTAGATCTTTCCCGCGAGTCAAATCTACCACTTCATCAAAGCTTAAAAGTTTTACAGCGATATCAGCTGTGTAGTCTTTACCATCAATGGTAAAGACAATCTCTTTAGGCACTAACTCCGTAGAAATTTTATCCGAAAGACCTAATAGATCAGTTGAACTTAATTTTTCCATTATGGCGACACCTTAAATTGATCAATCACTTCAGTTTGGCGCTTCATTGGAATCGTGTGATTCACCATTGCATCTACAGCAAACACTGGTGAGCCTTTTCGCAAGATTGCTTCAAAACTTGACCAAGTTCGTGTTTCAGGAAGCTCAATATCACTGCCAGTCAAAGTTGGCTCTGCAATACCATCCGACCAGCCCACATATACTTCTACTTTTTCCTTAGCTGCCGCCAATTCAAGCAATTTCATATGTGAACCATTTTTCGGGTCGGTATCAATTTGAATAGAACCTTCACCCGGTGTCACCAAACCATACTCAGAAGTTTTTGTACTGATTTCTTCCAAGCAAGTCGTGTCAACTTCTGATGCGCTATCATCACCAAGTACCAAAGCTTTAATACAACCCATTTTGGTTAATGTCGGTACAGTGCCATGGACGATCCACACTGCTGTACCATTAGATAAAACACCTTTCTTTTGTGCTGCCATGAGTAGCTACTCCTCAAATTTTTGGCATAAAAAAACCACCTTTCGGTGGTATATAAAACAAATTAATTAATGACTCATACGCCCGACCAGTAACTCATATCCCAGCCGCGGCCAAATAGTTTTGTTTCAAAATCTTCATTATCTGGATGCTTTCCTTGATAGAAAAAACCAATCTTTTCTAACACTTTTACTGCACGTGAACGAATTCTTTCAGCTTCTTGAATATTGTCATGCCAAACCGAAAATTGATACTGGTTATTATCATTCACTGCACCACAATCTATAGCATGTTCAGGATCGGAACCGATTCCCTGAAAAACTATATATGGAACAGGTGTATCCAAGTCTGCAGTATTCGGAAAAATACGCACACCCAGTAATGGCCCCAAAATATCATCCGCCTTAAGCGCTCGTGAAATTTCAACCGTCATGATGCTAACTCCTTATCCAGCTCTGCATTAAACACTTCAGCAAATTTGGTTGTCACGGCATTAAAATTATTAAAAAATGCAATTCGCATAAAAGGAATGGCAGGCTGATATTTAGTTCCAAACTCTATATAACGCCAGTGCCGAGTATCTCCACCGCTCAACCCAGCTGTGCTGATCGAATGCTGGTTTTGACTTGCGCCTCCTCTAATACCAACGCGCATTTTAATATCGTTAGCACTTTGAGTTTTCCCTGCCTGAACTGCAATATTTTTATGAATCATTGCGACAGTTTCAGGGTCATCAATTGACTTTGCATTTGTACGAGCCGCATCTCTTACAATATTCATTGCTTTACGGGCTGCTTTACGTGCAATAGATTTTGCTTTTTTAGGATTGGCCAATCGATCTAATTTAAACTTAACCTCATCCAATCCTTTTATTTTAAATTCAACTGACATATCACCCGCCTTGGGCATGCTCTGTACCCTGAGAAAGTAAAAAAGTCATGTATTCGTTGCCGCTATTGTTGTCTTCTAAGGCTTGGCTATCAATTGCGTAAATTTGGTCCTTATAAACAACGCGCATAGTCGTATTAATATCTTTACGATAACGCAGTTTTAAGCGGGCAACGACTTTGGATTGATTCGCCTGTGCCGCAATCAAATCCTTGCCGGACAGATGCGTCACTTTAGCCCAGAGTTTTTTGTATTCAGTCCAAACCACAGGGATCGGATAGCCATCTGCATCACGATCAAGCCCTTTTTGTTGAATCATCACACGATGGCGTAATTCACTTGCTAAATTCATAATCTAGCCATCCAAATATCCGGATGATGAAGATTCATTATCCTCATCATCTTGTATAAGCTCAGCAATCAGATCGTTATTTTGATCAACAATTTGCACCAAAACTTTGTTTTGCTCAGCGTGACTATTGATCAGTGCTGTGTGACTGTTGATCAATGCTGTGATCTGCTGACTTTGGTTGTTTATTGTTTCCAACATTTGATGCACCAAGCTGCTGCAGCAGTTTTTGCATTCGCAGCTTTGCGCGCTGGGTGTGTTTTCCAATCCACTCACGTCGTGCCTCACATCCTGAACAAGTCATATTATTTATTCCAAGCAAGCCAAGTCAATTCAATGGCTGGCACCTCAAATACACCGTTTCGGCGTATAAAAAGGCGCTCGCCATGAATAAAAACAAGATTTGTGTATTGCGGTGTTTGTTTTACGAAATTTAAAAAATCATCCATCTTCATCAAACTCAACTTTTTCCGCATCAATGAGTGTTTGGGTCACTTCAACACGTGCTTCCGAGAGTCCAGTCAATTCTGAAACTGAAATGTGCACGCTATAAGATACGTCAGCATCACCGACATCTAAACCAACCTGTTTAGCTAAATGATTTGCCAAAATTTTATGAATTAAATTCGCATCTAATTTACCCTGATGCTTTTTAAAATGATGCTGCCTTGTTTTAATTTCCATTTCACACCACCAAAGGCACATAGTATTTAGACAGCAAATCTTTCACTGGCTGTGGCAAGAATCCATCATTTGATGGGGTATCCTTGCTCACACCGCGATGCTCATCGAAATATCCGCACATCATCAAAACTGCCCGCTGCTGAATCTTATTTTCAGCATCATATTTCGTCAGCACATGATCTTTTACAGCTTGCTCTGCACTGTCCATAATGGACTGCAGGTCTAAAGCCACAATATCGTCATCGTCATAGCGAAGATGACGAGCCACGTCATTCACTGTTAGTGCCATCACCTTCTCCATTTGATTTGCCAGAACCTGAAGCAAACGGATCATCTTTCGAATCACGTTTTGAAATTGCTTCAAGTGAATAGTTTTGCTGCTGCATGTATGGCGTATCACCGCCAGTTTTAGGTTCGTAATTGAATACTGCCCGCGCTTCGTTTGGTGCAAAAATACCGCGCTGCACGCCAAGCGAATAAAAGTTCATTTGCGACATACTGTCCATGCGAAGCAAAGTTGAAAGATCAAGAAATACTTCATAGCCTTTAGCTTTTAAGTCAAAAGCAGCATCAAAGCAGTTTTCAATCGCTTCAATTGGACTTTGCAGACAACTATTCAGATAGATTCGTTCCATGTCTTCAACTTTTTGCCCTTGTGGAATACTGCCAATGCCAATTTTCCAAGGCGGGACATTAAAGACAGAACAACAAATTTCAGCAGACCATTTATGCTGCTCGATCATTTGCGCATCTGCAGCGGGCATAGACATCGCAATGTATTTAACATCACCGCCAAGTACTGCAGTTTTGCCAATGTTTTCACCTGAATAATTTTGTTCCCAGCCTTCTTTGATGCGCTTTGCATCTTCTTCTTCAATTTTTCCTGGCATTGTCAAAATGCCACTTGGTCGACCGTTATTACCAAAGAATTTGGCACCATATTTTTGAATAGCCGTCCCTTGCGAAGCTGATAAACCACAAGCGACCAAAGGGCTAATCCCAACCAGCGGATGGTACAAGCAGTTCCAACGGTCATGAATGATTTCAGAAGCAGGTAAGATGATTGATTCTGTTTGTTTGGCCAACTTATCAATGCCAATCCGGTAGAAAACATCACCCTCATCACTGACCAAAGGCGTCACATTGTCAGGATTTAATACAATGAGCTGCTCTACATCACCTTTAAAATTTCGCAGCTTGAGCACATAAGTATTGCCGCGGGTTTCTTTGGAAATGATGTAATACTCAAGAAACTGCTGCATGGTTTGAAAATGATTTGGTTTTTCAAAAAATGGCAGATTCTTGTCCTTGGTTTTGACCCATACGCCATTTTCTTTTTTGCGAAGCTCCAATGGCAGCTTGCCAATATCTTTTGAAATGATAGAAATACAGGCGAATACAGCATGAAATGAAAGCTGGTCTTCACGATTTAGCTCTATATTTCGCTGCCAAGCACCCATAAATGGTTCCAGTATTCGCCATCCGCCACCGCCATTTACCGGTGATAAGGATTTTTTGCGAAACATATTGCTAAAAAGACCCATTAAATTCACCCTTATTTAGACGCTTTTGAGCCTTTTTTGGCAGGCTTTTCGGTTTCTGGTAACGGTTCTAATTGCTGAGCCATATCACCAAAGTCATCTACTACAGGACGACCATTTAAATTTAATAAAGCATCTGGCGGTATCTGCTCATATTCTTTTTCAGCTGCTAAACGTGCAGCTTCAGTTTGTTCTGAATCATCAAAAATTTCAGCAGCACCCATTTTAATCAGTACATTTGCTTCATAGTCTTGCAGGCTATGTACAGTGCCAGCACGACCAGAGCAAAGGTCTTTTAAAAATTTAACTTTTGGCATTTTCTTGGTCCATAAAAAAGCCCCTTAAAAATAAGGGGCTTTGTGGCAATTTAATTTAGAGTTTAAGTTTATGTAAATTGAATATAACCAGCGGCAATTCCACGTGCTTTCCAGCGAATGAAGCGTTCTCCGCGAATCGCGATTAAATCACTTTGGTATAAACTCACCCATTGTGGCGCAGCATCAGTACCTGTATTGATTGAGGCTTCTGAACTGATTGCAAAATCTACAGCGCCATCATCAGCTAGTAAAATTTGTGATGGAATAACCAACACAATCTTATCGGTACAAGCAGCAGAAATTTCAACAGGCAAAGTAAGAAGCTCTTTAGCACCGTTAATATTCATTCCTTCAAAATATTTTTTGCCCAGTGCATCACGCAGCACACTTAACTTAGCAGCACGGGTTTCAGACATCACCCATGTTGCACCTTCCAAAGTTAAGCCAGCATCAGTAGCCTGTTTAATTACCGCTGCCAAATCAGCTTCAATAGCTGCACCTGTTTCGCCAGTACTATCCACAGGGGTCACACCATTTAGAATAGAAGCTGGGCTATCTGTAGCTTCAGCTTTCGCAGGATCAAAGAACTGACCATCAATGAATGCCGCTGTCGATTTAATTAAATCATCAAGTACCAATCCATCGGCCTTCGGATTCGAAAAGCGTACTAACTCTTCCGAAAGCATCACAATCCCCGCCACTTTTGATTTCGTCAAGGTGATACTGCCAAATGTTGGATTAGTCACTGGTTTAGTTTTAGCCTCACCCACCCAGCCAACTGTTGATGTGCCAGTTTGTGATGGAACTTTCACATTAAATGGAACTTGACGCATTTTAGATGCAAGCTTATCTACTGCGGTTTTACCACGCAGCAATTCAATAAACTCGCCCGAAAGGGCCTGATAATCAACAAGTGATTCACCGAAGGTTTGCTCTGACGTTGTGCCAATTAGAGCTTTTTGTGTAACTGCATTTTTTACAATCTCTGGTGCATGCCAAGAGTCCAGCACTTGTGACGCAGTCACCGCGCCTTTGCTCAATGCAGCAACAGCCTGTGCTTTAACAGCAATTGCATAACCAATACCTTTTGGTAAGTTGCTTTCAGTTTTAACCACAGTTTTACCTTGGGTTGAGTTCAACCCTTTTTCAGAAGTACTACCGTCAACAGGCGTTGTGGTGTCAGCTAATGCAGGCTGTGATTTTTGAATTTTTTCCAATCGGGCAAGGTTTGCTTCTAAATTTTTGATTTCAGTTTCATAACCTTGGATTTCTTTCTCATCATCACCTTCAGGTGTTGAGCCATTATCCTTAGCAGCCTTTGTCATAATAGCTGACATTTTTTTCATACGATCATTGATCGTTGCCTTAATTGCATCGATATGTTCTTGCAAAGTCATGCGAATTTCACTCCAGTAGATTTAAATTTAGGTGTTTCAAGCAGCTTTACCCCGCCCACTTTAGGTACTGGATTTGCTGAATTGGTTGATTGAGGTGGTTTACACGGCAGTGTTTTTTCCTGCTGCTCAGTGTCTTGTTTATTTGTTTGATTGGTACTACAGAGTGCCTTAATGCCAGTGATTGTTGCTTCTTGATTCGCAGGAATCGTAACAGCTGATAATTCATACCAATCCCATTTAATGAACTTGTAGCCCCATGTGCCCTGAATATCTGCGACCTCAAGACCACGAAAGCCAATTGAAAGCCCACGCACCAAGCCTGTCTTGATGCTGTCGTAAGCTTCTTGCAATCGCTCCTTTAGCTTTTCAGACTTAACTTCATCGGGATGTGTTAATTTAAATTTGACTGCAATGCCGTCATCGGAGACATTTGCCTCAATAACATGGCCAATTGGTTGACGCTTATCGTGTTGCCACAAAAATGGCACTGGCAATGTGAATTCAGCACCTTTTGGCTCAACTACATCGTCAACACGGTCTGGCGTCGGGGTTGTTGCAATGCCCTCAAAAGTCCAGTCGTCTTCATTGACGCTTTTGATTTCAAGCAGGCTATACGCGCGCTTCATCGCTTTTCTACTCCTACGTTTTACTTCGCTTTAAGCCTGCTTTAAGTGCATTTAACTTTTCACAAGCCAAAAAAAATCGCTCATCTATGTGAGCGATCTCTTTATCTGTTTTCCCTGCTGTGCTGCAGGACCCAAAATGATTAACCTCTGTTTCGACTCGCGCTATTTCCCCGCGAATCCGCTGAATTCTTGTCATACGAAATACACTCCATAGCTTTGAGCGGCAACTTCAGGATTTTGTGACATCAAGGCGACTGCGTTAAATGTTGCAATTAGCGGGTCAATCTTTGCTTTCCCCGATTCCTGCTTGCGAATTGTCATTGCGTTACCCTGATATACCCCCTTTGCGTTACCAACACACCAGTTCATCATACGCTGACCAGCATGCAGAAATTTACCCTCTGCAACTTTTCGCTCTGTTGTTTGTACATAACTTGAAAGTTGATACCCTTGCGGGACCCCGATAAGCAGCTCAAATGGTATTTGTTCAAGTAAGCCGTCTTGCAGCGATGGCATACCCAGCTTATCTAGTCCAATTGCAGCCTTCTCTGGCAGCTTGCCAGCATCGTAAATTCGCTTGCACAGCTGCGCAGCCTGTGTAACATCTTCACCAATGTTTTTCACAATGACTAAATCGCCATCTTGCTCAAAATCCTTTAATGCTGGAGCGATTTCTTGGCGACGCTCGAGCGCAATCGGGTGTGCCCAAGCACGGTTCCAGCAGTACCATTTTGAACGGTCTTCCTTGTCACGACCAATTACAGCCATTCCAAACAAGTCATCAAGACCACCACCATCGAACCCGATCGTGCAAATTTCACTGAGATCCAAAATCGACTCAACAAACAGCTTATCTTTGTAGGCTGACAGCATCCAAAAATCAGCACCGGCCCAACGATCGGCACGCTTGTTCATGCCTATTTCGACGTTCAAATACTTAGCTAGGAATATTTGGATTGAATCAGCACCACTTTCCTTTGCCTGCTCATACTTATTGAGCAAATAACGGATATGGGTAGAACGACCAAGGTTCGGATTAGTCACATAAAAATAATCTGGGTCTAGATAACTTTCGTCATCAAGCATGCTTTGCGGAAACTCATACAGCAGCGGCAAGAATGACGGATTATCAATTTCACCATCGCGCACCTTGCGGGCATAATCCAGTTTCTTTTTAAACACACCAGCTGGCGGTTCATCCGACTGCGTAGACAACCAAATCAGGAAACCTTCCGGGAAAGAAGCCATACCGCCAGTCGCTTCCTCAAGCATAGACTCAGCATTTGCACGTTTACCAAAAATCCAAAGCTCATCTACAAGAATATAAGCGCCTTTTTTACCGCCTACAGATCCGGTATCCGCTGCCACAACTGCCAAAGTTGCCTTGGTCTTACGGTGTGTGACTGTCCGAGTATGTTCTGACACGCTAAACAGCGCATTCAACTTTGGATCTTCACGAATCATGTCGCGAATTGGTTTAAACGAGTTATCAGCAACTTCTTTCGTTGGGGCCAAAATAATAAATTCAGCAGAATGACGATCATTCAAAATAATTGCAGTCAGCATGATGCCCGCAGCAAGTGTAGATTTCGTATTTTTCTTACTAATGAGCAAGAAAAATTCATTGATTAATCGCTCATTTTTCTCGTAATCATAAGCACCAAAAATCACACCAACAAAATCAAAGACCCACTGCCCTGTGACTTCACCAACTTTGGGTTTTCCCGCGACATCAACCAGCGTCAGTTTCTTAAAAACGTTCAAAGCCATTTCGGCTTCATCTGGGTACAACGGCGTGCAGGCAATCAGCGATTCTTTTGCAAGAATCTTCTTTTCCCAATCCGTGCAAGCTGTTGTCCAGATCGGGGACATTGAAGACATATCAACTCACTCTATGCTGACCCCGAGCTGCACGTTGATTACCAGCAGTTGCAAAGTCATTGTCATTTTCAGAAACATCACCAGCCGCATTTTCACGGCCTTGCTTTACACCCATTTCACCGACTTTGCCAAATTCATATGGCAAAGCAGCTTTGGCAGCTTCAATTCGTACCTTACGTTCCAAACGTGCATTTTTATAAATTGAACGCAAAAACTCTAAAGAGTTTGTTACACTCTCCATCTCCTTGAAGTCGGCTTGTATCGCGGCTTCGCCCAAGGTCATAGATTCAAAGACCGCCGCCCCCTCTCCCCCTGATTTTACAAGCCCGTCCAGATAGGTAATTACCTCGGGATTTTGAGCCAGCTGGCTGCCTTTCGACCCTGCCGACTTCTCTGAATAGCCCGCTTCGATGGCCGCTTGTTTATTTGACAGTTGCTTTCCAGTCTCTGGATCATTTTTCAGTTTGGCATGAGCAAATTTTTTCATCTGTTCAGTCAAAGCCATATTTTCACCTTCAAAGCTGAATATTTAAAAAAATTAACCTAAATTTATGATTTTGAATAAAAAGTTTATTTACTTTTGCTCAAATCAGGAATTTTTTTACAAATGAGGAAGGGGGGCGGTGTCCGCTGGGACCCAAATTTTTAAAAATTCATACCCCCCACGGGGTAAAATGCGCACCAATATGATGCAAGTCATTCATTTCATTAAAATGTTCCACGAAAACTTTAATGAAATGAATCACAGTTTATGTTCCACGAATTAAAAATCCCTGCCGTTGCCGACAGGGATTAGAGTCGTTCACTATGGCCAACTGATGTGTTAATGGCTTGCCGTCACCAAAGTCAAATCCATCTTATACCCACCTTGACTCAACATCCTGTCGAGTAAATGAAGATCATGGGTTTTGCTTACACATGAACTTGCCGTCTATTCCGAGCTGTCAACATTGAACCGAGCTAACGTGTGCCGGTTCTGTATGTTCTTTTAATCTTTGATTCGTTTCAGTCCGATCTGAGCAAGCTGGTCATCGGTCAAGTCATTAAGCTTGCCAATGTCTGTGGTCAATTCAGCATCAATTGGCAGCTGGTCAATAAACTCTGGCGTGACTTCAACAGTCATACGCCAAATAGGGTTATCAACACCACCCACCAATTTGATTGACTGAACACCCTTCAAGCGTGTTCCATCTTCAAGTTCAACATGAGTTCCCATCACACCTATACCACCAGGTACTATGAGCTTTGCTATCTTGGTCATTTGCGTTGCATCCCGTGTTTGCTTTCTTGTTGTGTCTTCTGGTCATGGCATTGCTTGCATAACGACTGCAGGTTGTCCATGTCATCCGTTCCGCCTTGGGCTTTGTTTACGATATGGTCACACTCAAGGTTTATGGATACACGCTGGCACTTGCAGCACGTCCAGTTATCACGCACATGCACTTCACGTTTGATCCGACGCCATGGCCGACCGCCACGACCTTGGCCATAGTTTTCTTGTTTGGCCAAGGTCGGTTGATTACTCTTGAGTGTTGGTAGCGATCCACCCAGCTTTGTTAATCGTGCCATTACTTCACCGTATATAATTTTGCGTCTTTAGGTATGGGCTCCTGCACAGTCAGTGGCTTGCCCTCAGTGATTCTCTGGAAGCATGGCTCACACAATGCCTGCCAGTTATCGATGTTCCAGAACTTCACTTGGCTGATAGGCTGATCAATGTGCGCAACCTGATCTGCTGGGCTTGTATAACCACGCTTAGTGCAGTCATAGCAGTATCGATTCGCCAGTAGATAATCTGCACAGGCTTTACGCCATGCTTTGGCCTTGTCATCTTTTAGCGGTTTTGCTCTGGCCTTCTCAGCTTTGTCGGCTGATTGCTCATGCTCCTGCCAGTGAGCTGCTCGATTCTTTTTACCCATGCCTGCGTATCCCATAAAAAAACCCGCATGCTTGCGACCAGTGCAACATGCGGGCATAAAAAAACTGCATGAACTTTCCGAGGGTAATCATGCAGTTTGTTTAAAGAACCTTTCGGTTCCATGGAGAACTACAGCGCTTTTATCTAGAGTTTTCCATTGTGGTAAAAGTTAACTTAAATCTGGTTTTTCGTCAATAACAAATTTTACTTAGTTTTACTAACCTGAATAAAAATTTTATCTTCGCCAAGAGCTAACTCAGCATTCAAGTCTTCAAGTACACGCTCAATACGGCCGTTCATATAATTTCTAACAGTCGTATCACTCCAGCCACAAATTGAAGCACGTGCACGCTTACTTGGCTTGTAGCTTGCCGGGACCAGACAAAACTCGGTCAATGCAATCAGCACGATGGACTGATGATAAATCTGATTCACACCCGCATCAGTGAACTGCTGTTCATACTTGCCAACTAGAATTTCACTAAAGATTTGTACATTGCCTTTGGTGTTTGCACCAAAGTATTTTAAGCGGATCAAGTTGTCTTGTAGCTTAGTCAGCTTTGCAAAGCTCATTGCTAGCAGAATATCTTGTGCAGTGATTGTAGGCTGGCCACCGTCAATGCGATCTGCTTCGTAATTGATTGACTTTGGATTGAGTAAACGCATGAATTTTTCCATTACATCACCCCAAATGTGAACGATGTGAATGACATGGGAATGAGTTTCTAAGCTCATTCACATGGTAAGCCATTGTTTTTATATTTATTTTAATTAAATGTGAACAAGTGAATAATAAAATATACGCGCGTGAGAGAACAAAAAAAATAAATACAGTAGATACAATAGAAAGAATTGAAAATATAGAGGAAATAAAATAATTTCCCACGTGTGCGCATGAGAAACTATTCACTCGTTCACATTTATCGAATATTAGCTTGTTATTCAATCGGTTATCGTGTGAACGAACGTGTGAACGAGGTTTTTTATCATTCCCATCGTTCACATTTAATGGCTTATAAGCCATTGTTTTAACGAGATAAATATTAGGTTTTGATAAACTATTTGTCAAGAACATTTGGAACCCCCTTCTCGAATTCATCTGCACACTCGCCATACCAATCCATATCCGTTTTTCCATCTGGTCGCTCACCAATGGCGATTATTAGAGACTGCCCTTCCTCTCGGCCATACCTCCACCGCTGTTTTTCAAGTAAATTAATACCTTCAATTTTCTTTAAATCCTCCGTAAATTTTCGATAAGAATATTTGTGTTCAAGGGATGATGAAGCCCATTCTTTATAAGATTCATATAGCTGTTTTGCTTTGCAGCTGATGCACTTGTATTTTGTTTCGCCAGATAGCCATTCGTCGATAAAAACTTCAATCGAACGCTTACTCGCATTAATTAACAATCGCTTAGCATCTGTTATTGGCGGCTTATCATGCTTAAAATCATCCAATGGAATACTCAACAAATAGGTGTAAAAAGCATCTAAACCATCTCCAGCAATTTCTGCATAAACTTGTTCACTTAAACCTTCGTCTAGTTTATTTTGTGGAGCAATTACGAACCATCGACGAGCCTCTCCGTGCAACGGAAATGGTATATTTTCGTTTGATGCGAAAGCCATATTGAAATATGCAGGAACCTGTTTCTGTGGACGCTGCTTTTCATTAATCGTGACACTTTTTGCAGTAATTAATGCATTCAAATAAGGTGTAACGTTGTACTTAGTTGCATTCGTCGCAATTTCTTCACCAAAAATAAATGCAGCATTATTAAGCCATCCGTTAAATTGCGGACTTTCTAGCTCCTGGGAAGTAATCACTCTATGATATTTCCCATAAATACCACCCATAACTTTCTCAAACAGTGTAGTTTTACCTGAACCCTGTATATGGCTTGCCATTAAGACAGCACTGTGCGCTTTTTGGCCTTCATTTTGTAATGGATATGCCAGCCATTGAAGCAACCACCGTTGAATACTTGAATCGCCATTACATAGTGACCAAATCATTTTCAAGATCGCAGTACAACGTGACCGAGTTATTGCATATTCAATGCGGTTCTGCTCCTGATCCAACAATTCTTTAACGGGATAACCTTCAAATGTATTGATATAGTTTGGATCAATATCAATTTTTCGAGTCGGGTCAAAAATCAATTTTTCATAATCAATTTCACAACGAGTCGGACTTTCAATCCACTTTTTATACTCATGCGGATACATCAGTTGTGCAGCTGACCAGCCAACAACACGATTTAACGACTTGTCATACAAAAAAGTTTCACCTTTAAGCAGCACACAGTTTTTGCTCATATTTGGCGCAACTGCACCAGCATTTTCGATTAATAGTTTCTCAACTTCATCTTTTTCAATAGTTTTTCTATTGTCATGGCTATACCAGTACTTAAACGTCGTACTTAGTGTGTGTTTTAAAGATGAAATCTTAAATTTATGGTTGTTTTTTAAATCGAAAGCATCATTACTGCATGAGATAACAGCATAACGATCCAAGGCATTTTGTAATTTCTCATCATCAGTATGTCCACCCCTAGCCCCCTGATGTTCCTGCGAGCCAGTTTCTGGGTGACCATTCATAGGAGGTGCAAAATCCAAGGAAAAATCATCAAGCCTTGAATCTTCACAAGCATTCATTTGATTTTCAAAGCCATTATCATGGCCAAATTCTGACATTTGCCCCGAAAAGTGGTCGGCTAAAACAAGGGGGTCCGGGGAAACAGAAAAAGCAGAAGATTGTGCCGAAATACCGCTTTCGATCTGCTCCCGCACAACCCCTAGTCCCTCTGACACATGCAGGTCATTGAAATCTGATAGTGGCTTTGATGATGCCTGCGGCTGCTCTAACATTTCATCTTGACTCATACGTTCACCGCTTGACTAAATTTGGGGATAATCACAATGCCGCCTGTTGCAGCCACAGCTTTATTCGCAGCTTTTAAGCCTGCATCAGGTGGAGTCGAATGACTGTCATCGTCAGCGCAATACACAAGACGTGCATGCGGATGCAATATGCGTATTTCTTTACCCACTTTGTCTATATTTCCTGAATTAAACGCCACAACCGTGACGTGACCGGTCGCCTCATAAATGCTGGCACCAGTCGCATAGCCCTCAGCTATACAGATAATTTGATCTTGCTGAGTCACCTGGCCAATCATGTAAAAACATGCGCTGACTCGCCCGCCTGGTAAAAAAGGCTTATGGCCATCCGCATGAATTTCTTGAACATTCCAAATTTTTCCGTCTATATCAAACAGCGGAACAATCAGATTTCCTTTGCCATTTATGCGACAGCCATGGTTTTGAACCTGCTTGCGTGCCAAGTACGGGCAATCACGATCAGATGATTTATAGGCCCAGATCCGTGCCGCACGTTTGGCTGCAGCTTCTTGTGCTTTACGCTCTTCAAGTTCAGCTGCTTTGGCCTGTGCTTCGGCCTTTTCTTTCCATTTTTTACGGTCTGCATCTGTGACTTTGGTTTCTGCAGATAAGCCCAGTACTGCGCCAACTTCTGTTAAAACTTCTGAATAGTTCATGCTGCGAGACTTTTCAATCAGTGCAAATCCATCACCTGCACCACATTGATTACAGATCCACGTACCTTTTCCCTGTTTGTCGTCACAACGGAAGCGGTCTTTACCGCCACAAATCGGACATGGACCATGCATATTTTTTTTAGCTGGTACTGTGATGCCAAATGCTGGGTATACAAGATCTTTCCAACGTCCGAGCGCAGCATCCCGCACTTGATCAAATGTTAGAGCCATCAATTTGTCTCCACATCATTTTCTGCCTTTTGACGGGCTAATTTTTTAAGTTGTGCCACAGCTGCAATCAGACACATTGCATCTTTTTCAATGCTTGCCAATTCAACATCGACTATTCGTCCATCTTTCAATGCATTACTCACCGTTGTGAATAACTCACCTACACGGTTAGAAATTGCACCTATATTGGCCAAAAAGCCCGTGTCATGAATATCAATAACGGCTGGTAATTCGTAAACCACTGCATTACCATGCGCGGCAGCTGCACTTTGCAAAATGCGAATGTCTTTTGTGTAGTTCAAAATTGCTTCGACATGTTCAGGATGCAAATGATATTGCGTATTTTGTATATCAACACATTTGCTGAATACCATTGGATTAAACCCATGAATTTCAGCTATGGCGGCTTTACTTCCATGTCTATCTTTACAAGCACGATATAGCGCAACATCCAAAGGTAAGACAGCATTTTGTGCAGCGAAATTTGATAAAAAATCACTCATATCTAATTTGTCCTTAATTTTGGATATTTTCAGCTGATCCGGATTTTTCTAAAGTACGCATGTGAATAATTGATTTTTCTCGTTTTTCAACTAAAGCATTTATTTCATACTCACGAAGCTTAGGTATTTGTTCTTTATCCCATTTGGCTACTGCTGCCGTTGTCACACCAAGCAACCTAGCCATCTCAGCTAAACTACAATCCAATTTTGCAATGGCTTCATCTCTTGTCATCTTTAGATCCAAAAACTAACTTTAGTAAGTTTTATTAAATATGAGTTTAGTTAGCTGGTCAAGAACTAATATAAGTTAGTTTTATAATAAAAGGCTTTTCAATGGAAACTATCGGTTCAAGAATTAAGAAATTACGTAAAGAAAAAAAATTAACGCAAAAAGATCTCGGTAAAATTGCAAACGTCTCAGATGCTGCAGTTGTACTTTGGGAAAAAGACGTAAACGTTCCGAAACTTGAAAGCTTACAAAATATAGCTCCCGCGTTAGGTTCTAATGTGGGTTACATCATGTACGGCATTGAAGGCACAACTGACAATATTGAAGATTACAGACCTGTTGCTCGCATGCTCCCCGTACTCTCTGACGTACAAGCTGGAAATTGGACCAATGTGCAATCTGTAAATAATTTTGATATTAATCAATGGCTACCATCACCACCAAATGCAGGAAAAAATAGTTTTTATATGGTTGTAAGAGGTATTAGCAACTACCCTCATTTTAAAGATGGAGATTTTATTTGTATTGATCCAGACATCTCAATTGAGCATGTACAGACTGGAGAGATGATCGTTGCCCAATGTGATGGAGAGGCAACATTTAAAGCTCTTGTTAAAGATTACAACCGCATGTATCTACAAGCCCTGAATCCCAATTTTCAACCTAATATATTGGAGTTGAAAGAAAATTGTGAATATAAAGGTAAGTATGTTGGGAAATTCGAACCTAGCAAAAAATTTATTTAAGTTAGATAAAACTAACTAAAGTAAATTTATTGTTGACACAACCTACTAAGTAAAGTTAGTTTATTGGAACAAACTTTACTTAGTAGGTTTTTTTATGAAAAATTTAAATCCTCAAAAAAATGATCAATTCGATCAAATCATTGTCAGTCGTCTACTCGCTGATGACTTTGCGCAACCACAAGTCAAAGACTTTGATTTCTACAAAGAACGTGCTGTTTCACAGATTCAGACTGCTATTCACAGCATCTACAAATCAAACAATCAACACGAATTTACAGTCGCAATTGCACAAGCAAATGCATTCATTGATGCTGCAATCAATTTCGAATTTATTGATTTAACAGAAAAAGCTAAATGGCTTGACGATGTTGCAAAGGCTATGCGTGCTCAATTGATCGAGGAGTATGTATGAACTTATCAGTTACTCCTGAAAGCATCGTACCCGAGCAATCAGTCATTGATTCATGGCCAAAACTGCATCGAAAAAAAGGTGGCCATGCTTGCCAAGGGAAATGTCCAAATTATACGGATGAACAATGCTGTCATTGTTTGATCCAAGACACTCCAGCTGCTCTATCTGATGAAGACAAGCACCTTAACAATGCTGTGGACGCTGTGGGGTATGTGCCATGAGTTTAGAAAGTAATTTGCTTACTGGCATCGCAAATATTTCACGACTGTGTATGACCAAATCAGGTACTGATTTTGAAATCAATATGTCGCTCTACCCGACTAAAAACGAACTGAATATTTATGTTTTTAAAGGCGGTTATGCGCATGCATGGCGTAATCGCAAAAAACGTATTGAAAAAATTCGTATTGATTTACGTGATCCAAAACTTGCAGCAATGCATATGGTCGAAGCTTTTACTCATATTGAAAATATGGCCAATGGATTTCGTAAGGAGATGAACCAATGAATTTACATTATGGCCATGTTGCCGTGTTCATTTTTATAGTTTGTCCCGCTGTTTTAGCTGCCTCAATATTTTTCCGCTTGATGATTAATCATGCTGGTGAACTGAAGGCGCAAGCAATGCAACATAAAACTAAAATTGGAGAATAAGACATGCTTCAGTTTACTGATTTGAATCATACAAAGCACACCATCCATTTAGCAAACATGACAAATGTGGTCTACCGACTTCAAAACGGCGCTCATATCATCACTTTTCACATGCTTGGAAATCATATCGTACCTGCGACTGTAGACCGTGTAACTGCAGAGCGTTTGATTCAGGAATTGGGAGCAAATTAATGACTCACATTGAAATGCTTCAAAACCCCAACTTCAAACGTAAGCTTGAAAATAAAATAGTTGCGCATATCAATCATGAGTTTTCAAAGGCTGGCCGAGAACTACCATTGCCTAAATTTCGAAATGATATGGTGACTTACGAGGATGCTAACGTCACGAAATTAGTGAATCGCATTCGTACAGGTGCAGTACTGCTTGCGCAGATGCTGGATGAAAAGGAGGCTAAATAATGGTTTTAACGATTAGTCAAACTTGCAAACTTTTAGATATTGGCCGCACTACAGTTTATAGAATGTTTGATCGCGGTGAACTTGAACGAATTGAATTTGGCCGATCAGTACGTGTCAAATTACCTGATAAACTTTCGGAAGCATATGCAGAACAAATCAAAGCCCTTATAAACTAAGGGCTTTTTCTTTCAAGCTATCCAGATAATCTGACCAGGCTTGCATCATTACTCGACGTTCATCTAAATATTTTGTCCTATTATAGGCACGTCCATGCATATCACGCACTTGATGCCCCAGCTGCTGTTCAATACGCTCAATCGGGAATTTTAAAACTTCATCTAGCAACGTCCGAGCAGTTGCACGAAAACCATGCCCTGTTGTTTCACCATTTTCCCAACCTAAATTTTTAAGTGCTTTATTGATAGAACTGTCAGATAAAAGCCGTGTTTTTCCCCAATAATTCGCAAAACAGTATTCATTATTACCAGTCACCATTTTGAGTTCTTCAAAAAGCTTTTTTACCTGGTGTGATAGAGGCACTATTAACTGTGTACCAATCGCATTTTCTGTTTTGGCCGGCGTATAAGACCAGGTGCTATTTTCTAAATCTATGTCCGCCCATTTGGCTGCACGTAATTCACCAGGGCGCACAAAAACATGTGGCAATATTCGCAATGCGTAACACATGACGATAGATCCACGCTTTGTGTATTGATCAATCGCAACTAGAAGTTCACCCAACAATTTTGGATCTGTTACTGCAGCATGATGAGTCGCCCGATGTGGCTGCAATAATCCCTGAATATCTAATGCGACATTTCTGTCACAAAGACCAAGCACCAATCCATATTTAAAAACTTGACCGGCTTTAGAGCGCATGCGTCTTGCCGTTTCAGATTTCCCTTGCTTCTCATAAATTTGACAAACATCTAATAATTGACGGGCCGTTATTTCATGAATCGGTTTTTTCCCGATTGCATCGAATAAATACTGATAAACAAATTCGTTACGATGCCGCGTTGATTCAGCCAGTTTTTCTGTTTGCATAAATTCGCGAGCCACAGCTTCAAATGTATTATTCAACGCAAATCGCGCTTGTTCTTCTAATTGCTGCTTATGCGTGAATGGATCTATACCTTGTGACAGTAGCTCACGATACTCTTCACGATGTTTTCGCGCTTCCGCCAACGTCATCGCTGGATAAATACCAATGCCAATCGTGGTTCTCTTTTTTGTTATGGGCTTAAAATAATCAAACCGCCAATAAGTTCCACCTTTTTTATCTAAAAGTAGAAATAAACCACCACCGTCAGACAGTTTTACAATCTTATCTGGTGATTTTTTGTGCTTAGTAATTTCTGATTTGATCCTGGTATCAGTGAGACTTACGACAGTTCTGGCCATGTTTAGTAGTACATTATTTAGTGCTGCCATGTTGTACTGCTAAATGTACTGCTAAAAATTCGGATTATAGCGGTACTACATGGAACAAGTTGAAACAAAGAAAGGAGCGATAATACAGTATTTATAAGGATTTGCGGTTATTTTGGTATGTGTTGAAATATGTAAGTGGTGCGCTCAGCGGGACTCGAACCCACGCCACAGGCTTCGGAGACCTGTACTCTATCCAGTTGAGCTATGAGCGCTTATTTTGGATTGCGCACATCATAACAAAAAAAACTCTAAGGTAAAGCAACTATATAGATGTTAGGTATTTTTCTGCTTAAGCTTTATACAACGTTCTATTTTTAAAATGCAGAATTCCATACGATTTACTTGGTTTATTTGCCCCGATATCGCACAATACTCACACTATTTATAGAGTGAATTATTTATGACTGATGCACTAACGTTAAAGCAGCTGTCAAAAACCTATAAAAATGGGTTTCAGGCGCTTAAAGGTATTGATTTAACAGTACCCGAAGGTGAATTTTATGCACTTTTAGGTCCCAATGGTGCAGGAAAATCTACCACGATTAGTATTATCAGTTCACTTACCCGTAAAACTTCAGGTTCTGTTGAAATCTTTGGCCATAATTTAGATACCCATCCCTCGCATGCAAAGCAGTGTTTGGGCGTTGTCCCTCAAGAATTTAACTTTGGTCAATTTGAAAAAACATTTGATATTTTGGTGACTCAAGCTGGTTATTACGGTATTTCTAAAAAGATAGCAGAGAAACGTGCAGAGGAATATTTAGAAAAGCTTGGCCTTTGGGAAAAACGTAGCACCCAAGCACGCATGCTATCGGGCGGTATGAAACGCCGTTTAATGATCGCTCGTGCCATGATGCATGAACCTAAACTACTGATTTTAGATGAGCCGACTGCTGGTGTTGACATTGAGCTACGCCGTTCGATGTGGGATTTCCTCACTGAAATGAACGAAAAAGGCACGTCCATTATTTTAACGACACACTATTTAGAAGAAGCAGAAATGTTGTGTCGTCGAATCGCAATTATTGACCGTGGTGTGATTAAAGAAGACACCAGCATGAAAGGTTTTCTCAGTCAGTTAAATGAAGAAACCTTTATTTTCGATTTAGCCGAACCCATTGAACCGATCCATATTGAAATTATTGGTGTTCGTTTCAACTTAGTTGACCCCGTCACTTTAGAGGTCACTATGGATAAAGCCCATACCTTAAATGATCTATTCCAACTCATGGAATCTCAAGGTATTCAGGTTCGTAGTATGCGTAATAAATCTAACCGACTAGAAGAACTGTTTGTCCGTATGGTCGAAAAAAATCTTGAAGGTGCAGCACAATGAATTTTAACCAACTGTGTATCGCCCTCTACACCTTAGTGTATAAAGAAATTCGCCGTTTCATGCGTATTTGGCCGCAAACTCTTCTCCCACCTGCGATCACCATGAGTTTGTACTTTGTGATTTTCGGTAATTTAGTCGGTTCACGCATTGGGCAAATGGGCGGTTTTAGCTATATGCAGTTCATCGTGCCCGGCTTAATTATGATGGCGGTCATCACCAACAGCTATGCCAATGTGTCATCCAGTTTCTTTAGTGCAAAATTTCAAAAAAGCATCGAAGAATTAATCATGAGTCCAGTGCCGTTACACTTGGTGCTTTGGGGTTATGTGATCGGTGGTGTTTGCCGTGGTGTTTTAGTCGGCTTTATTGTCACTGTGATGAGCCTATTTTTTACTGAATTACACCTGACCAATATCTTCGTAACTATATATACAGTTCTCATTACTTCGCTGCTGTTTTCTCTTGGCGGATTTATTAATGCTGTTTATGCAAAATCTTTTGACGACATTTCGATTATCCCGACTTTCGTCCTGACTCCGCTGACTTATTTAGGCGGTGTTTTCTATGCCATCTCATCACTGAGTCCTTTTTGGCAAAATCTCTCTTTAATCAACCCTGTCGTGTATATGGTCAATGCATTCCGCTACGGTATTTTGGGCCATAGCGATGTGAATGTCGGCATTTCACTGACAGTAATTACTGCATGTTGCGTTGTACTTTATGGCGTGGCGTATCATTTACTTTCTCGTGGTTCAGGAATGCGTGAATAATGAGTGTAGAACAATCCCTTTTAGGTAAAGACACCAACTACCCAACAGAATATCAACCCGATATTCTGTTTCCGATTGCACGTGCCACTGCACGTGAACAATATGCCCATGTGGAAGGCATCCGCCAAGGTACAGACTGGTGGCATGTTTTTGAAATTTCTTGGTTAAATGCTTCTGGTGTGCCTCAAGTCGCTATTGGCCGTTTAACTTTGCCTGCAAGTTCAGACAACCTCATCGAATCCAAATCTTTAAAGCTCTACTTTAATAGTATGAACTTTACCAAATTTGATTCTCAGGCAGCGTTTAAAGCAACCGTTGAAAAAGACTTATCTGCTGCAGCCAATGCCGCTGTGACTATTGATCTATTTCATGTTGATGAAGTTGAAATTTCAAAACCGCAAGGCATCTGTATTGATGACTTAGAACCCACCCAGTTAGAAAATCATCCAAATGCAGCTTTACTCTCTTTAGATGAAGATGCAGCGCAAGAAGAAGTTGAAATTCAACTTTATTCACATTTATTAAGAAGTAACTGCCCAGTCACGGGTCAACCTGATTGGGGAACGGTATTTATAAGGTATAAAGGTACTAAGCCTTGTTATCGTAGTATTCTGGCTTATATTATTTCTTACCGTCAGCATAATGGTTTCCACGAACAATGTGTGGAGCAAATGTTTGCCGACATTTGGCAACATTTAAAACCAAGTCAGCTGATGGTATATGCTGCCTATACACGCCGTGGTGGATTGGATATCAACCCTTGTCGTGTATCGGATTTAACATGGATGCCTCGCCCCATTCGATTGGCGCGACAATAAAAAAATTGAGGTTAGTGATGCCATTTTTTGGTTTTATTCCTTCTGAGGAACTTCTAAGCAGTATCCAAAATGGTCACGCGAAAAAAAATTCGAGTGAACCACTTTATCCTTTACGTGATAAAACAGCTTTGCTGATTAATGAAGAAATCATTGGTGCAACTATATTAGCTCCTGTTCATCTGTTTCCTGCAAGCGATAAGCGCGACACAGCAGAAAAACTGGCTGGCTATGTCAAATCAACAGTCGCTGTATTGTTAAAGCAACTACTAGGTAAATCTCCGAATGATGTGGTGAAACAATCAATTGAATTTTCAGAACGAAGTTTATTTCAAGACGCGACTGGCACTTATCGTGTAGGTCTAAGTTTAGATGCAGGACTAGTCACTAACCTTAAAAATAGTTATGCGGAAATTAAATCGGGCGCAGATATAAATAAAGCTGCTTTTGGTGAACTGTATAAACAGTTTGCTGAAGCTGCAGTGCGTCATTTTATGAATGACTTTAATAAAACACTCGATTTAGGCATGATTAAACGTAAAGCAGCCGATATCGGTTCTTCTGCTGTGATTAAAGCTATTCATATTGCAATTGATAAGATTTTCCCAAATTTAACCAAAGAAGAGCTAAGTGCCCTTGCAGAAGCACATGATGCGATGTTTAACAAATAAATCTCGCTTTTCGTCAAAACCTAGCTTTGGCTAGGTTTTTTTATGGCTAAACGCATAAAATCGAATCCCGATACAATGACTATATAGTCATGCAAACACAGTTCTAGAATTGAACAGATTTTTATTAAAAGAAAGACAGTACATTGATATCCACAATTTTTAAAAATCTACAAAGAACAGGAAGAACCTGAATATAGATCATATTTTAATGTGAGCCGTCATTTTGGCTTAAATTTCAATGCGTCCATTTTAATATTCAATCTCTTTCTTTTTTATCATTCAGTCTATATTTCTACTATATATAGCGACGTTTTCAACAGCATTGAAGCGCTGGCGAACAAAAACTATGTAATGAATAAACCACTGCTTGCATATGGGTGTTTTAGACCGGTACCTTTTTAATCCTGTCCCTTTATTTTTAGATATAACATTGCAACTTTTGTAGCTTCTAAACAGTATTTCGCAACGCGATAAAGTTTACTCGTTCAGCGTTTTTATGACGCATGAGTTTTAGAGTCATCTTTATTTCAAATGATTTGTGAATATTTGCAAGTTATGTAAATGAATATGTCACTTTTCAATATGTTAACTGCGAAAAAACCCTTTGCTTTGTCTTTTTTTGTATATCTATTTATGAAAGCATGCGCTGTCAGTGGTATCTTAGTTGCTATTGGTAACGTTTACCTTTAATGAGCTATGAAACCAGAAGGTCATCACAATTTTCAGGATCTTTTCCCCTCGAAATTTTGTTCATACTCATCGCTAAAGCAACTGGAAATTTTTTATTTATGCTAAATCGAAATTTTTATAAAAAACTATCACATATTGCCATTATGGCCGGTTCAATTTCACTGACCAGTTTTTGTCAGGCTAACGACTTCCAATCTCATCCGGCATATGCAAGCTTTAAACAAAATGCAATGCAAACCTATGGTCTGAGTGAAAATCAAATTGATTGGGCAATGCAAGGCAGTAAAAACCTACCCAACATTATTAGCATTATGAATAGACCTGGTGAATCAAAGCCTTGGTACCAATACAAAACCAATTTTTTAGCTGAAAGTACAATTCAACGCGGCGTTCGCTTCAAAAATCAATATGCCGACACTTTAAATCGTGCAGAACAACAATTTGGTGTGCCTCAATCCGTGATTTTAGGCATTTTGGGTGTTGAAACAGGCTACGGCAGCAATAAAGGTAATTTTATTACCCGTGATGCTTTGGCGACCCTTGGTTTTGGCTATGAACGCCGTGCGCAATATTTCCAAGATGAACTTGCTGCACTGATTGCTTGGTCATATAAAGATGGTGTTCCAACCAACTCTGTCGTCGGTTCATATGCAGGTGCTGTGGGTTATCCTCAATTTATGCCAAGTAACATTCCAAAATTTGGTGTGGACTACGATGGCAATGGTCATGTTGACCTGCGTAATTCGGCTGTCGATGCCATTGGTTCAATTGCAAATTATCTAGCAAATTATGGTTGGCAGCGTAATCAACCGATTGCTTTTGCTGCTCGCTATAGCGGAAACAACCCAGATGCTATTATTGCAAAGGATTTAAACCAGCCAACACCCTATGGTGTACTCAAGGCTCAAGGTGTAACCCCTATGAATCCATTGGTAAAAATCGATGATCTCGATTTAGTCAATGTCATCCAATTGCAAGATAGTTATGGACCAATTTATTACATCACTTATCCAAATTTTCAGGTCATTACAACCTATAACAAAAGCCGTATGTATGCGACTGCACTATGGCTTTTAGGCACTGAAGTTACCAGTCGATAAGACTGGTTTTTTCTTATAGAGCAAAAAAGTCAACAAATATTTTCATTAAAATGAGCATTTATTCGACATTTTACACACCTTGTTACATTATTGATTATTTTTTAACCAACTATTGTTAATTTTTTAGACATTTTCAAAGTATTTTAATTAAACACTAGACAGCCTATTGATGGCATGAATATTATCCATCTCGTTAAATGTAGTTGCAAAAGTGAAATATCAGACGTGTTTACATGGATATCAGCGACTTAGTTGAACCAGTAAATATGCCATTGGGAGATAAACAATGCAGTCATCAATTATTAAATATGCCTTAGCGCTTGCCACGGCAGTTGCGCTAAGTCAGTCACAAGCTGAGATGGTTCAGTCATCATCATTCAATCATGATAATGACAACTCGCGTCTTGCAGCTCGTGTATTGAATAAAGAAGCTCAAAGCTTCAATTCAAACTTTACGAATTTAAGTAGCCTTTCAATCACTGAGCGTTCTGGCGATAAAATTCGTCGTCAAACAATCGCTGCTAAAATCGAAATTCCTGAAGATGAGCCTTCAGTGATTGAAAAGTTAAATACTGTTGCATCGAATACTGTTCGTAAGTTCACTCAAACAGGTACTGCTTCTTGGTACGGTCGTCAATTCCACGGTCGTAAAACAGCAAGCGGTGAAACGTTTGACATGAACGCACTTACAGCAGCACATCGTAGCCTGCCACTTAATTGCTTTATTCGTGTTACGAATCGCAATAATGGTAAAAGCGTCGTGGTGAAAGTAAATGACCGTGGTCCATTCCATGGCAACCGTGTTCTTGATTTATCTTATGGTGCTGCTAAGCAATTGGGTATTACCAGTGCGGGTACTGCAAATGTGAGCATTGAACGCGTAGACGGTCCAAATTCTTAATTCTCCAATGAAGTGACTGCATTTAACAGACCACGCCTAGCGTGGTTTTTTATTTGAAACCTCTTAGTCTTTCAAATCATCAGTAATCCTGATTTTGACCCTTCCTCCATTCTTGTTTATATTGGAGTCCTTCCCCATGATTAAGGACTATCATGAAAACAATCAACGAATGGTTTGATGAATACAGCGAAAGTCATCAAAATAAAACCAATAAAATGATTCACTGGATTTGCGTACCCACGATTTATTTTTCAATCGTTGGCATATTGGCGCATTTAAGCGCGCTACTTACTGCTGTCTTACTTGCCTTAGCATTTATCTTTTACGCACGTTTAGACATTGTCCTTGCTGTTGCAATGGCCGCGTTAACGTTAATCATGGCATGGCTAATTTGGGTGCTACCAGTTGGATATGGCTTTTATATCGCACTCTTTGTATTCGCATGGATTGGTCAATTTTATGGCCATAAAATTGAAGGTAAAAAGCCCTCTTTTTTCAAAGATCTCCAATTCCTCCTCATTGGCCCTATTTGGTGTTTAGATACATTTGCAGGCAAAGTACTTGGTAATTGGAAAACACGCCATAAATCGCAAATAAAGAGCATTTAAAGCATGATTAATTTCATAGATCTCTTTTTCACTTATTCCACATCGGTTTTCTTCATATTCGATGCTTAAAACCCTATTGTTTATAGGTGTATTTATCTCTGGTATTTCCAATCATTTTTTCTATTTATACGACCAAAAAGCCAGTGTTTAAACACTGGCTTTTACTCAATATGGTTAATCCAATTTTATGTTGATAGCTTCATCTGAATCATGATCATTTAAATAACTAAAGTTAAAAATGACTATGTGATTTTTATTGATAGGTTTTACCTTGATGCTTTAACCAACCATCCTGATGACGTCCATTTGGATCGTGATGTGTCCAGTGCATCACCCCCCCCGATCTGAATATTCATATTCACCGTAAAATTGAACTGTATCGCCTTTTTGCAAGTTATCAATTCGTGGGGCTAGATCGATATTATGTGCAACTAAAAGGGTTTGACCATTATTTAAGGTCAAAATGAACTTTTGATGGCGACTACCTTCATTATCATCTCGAAGTACCGCTTTCACTCGACCTATACCCTCAACCTGAACATTACTGAGTTTATTTTTAAATGCATGCGCAATAACATCTTCAGTACTCTGCCCTTTTTGTTGAGCATCTACAGGTTGTACTGATTCTATTTGTGGCTGTGCGTTTTGTTCCGTTGTCGTCTGAACTGGTGCAGATTTTTGTTGTTGTAAATCAATTCCGAAATAAGCGGCTGCAAGCGCAACAATAATTCCGCCGATGGTTAAATTTGTTTTGTTTGCCATAAGAGAGTTTAAATCTAAATTTTCAACTCATTATAGTCATTAATATGGATAAAAATAGAATCTGTGAACAACAATGTACACAATATAAAGTTTAAATAGCTTTGAAATCAGTAAAGCTACAGCCATAAAAAAAGCCCTCTAAAACGAGGGCTTTTTTCTACAAATAATCAGAGATTATTTTGCAGCAGCTTGAGCAGCAGCAACTTCTTCAGCGAAAGAAAGTTCAGCTTTTTTCTCAATACCTTCACCAACTTCGAAACGTACGAAGTTAGCAACAGTAGTACCAGTTGCTTTAAGAACTTCTGCAACTTTCTTATCGTTGTCGATAACGTACATTTGGTTCTCAAGAACAACTTCGTTCAAGTATTTCTGAACTGAACCAGTTACCATTTTTTCAACGATGTTTGCTGGTTTACCAGATTCAATTGCTTTCGCTTCAGCAATTTCTTTTTCTTTAGCGATAAGTTCAGCAGAAACGCCAGCTTCGTTTACAGCAACTGGGTTGAATGCAGCGATGTGCATAGCCAAACCTTTACCAGTTTCAGCATCACCAGCGTATGCAACTACAACACCGATTTTTAAACCGTGTTTGTAAACTGCAAGGTTGTCGCCTTCAACGATTTGAGCACGACGTACTTGGATGTTTTCACCGATTTTTTGAACAAGCGCGATACGAGCTTCTTCAACAGTAGCACCATCTTCAAGTTTCAATTCAGCAATTTGAGCAACGTCAGTTACACCAGCAGCAAGCGCAGCAGCAGCAACTTTAGCAGAGAAACCAGCAAAGTTTTCGTCTTTAGCAACGAAGTCAGTTTGACAGTTAACTTCTAAAAGGATTGCTTTGTTGCCTTCTTGAGCAATAGTGATCGCGCCGTCAGCAGCAATGTTACCAGCTTTTTTAGCAGCTTTAGCTTGACCAGATTTACGAAGGTTGTCGATCGCTAATTCGATGTCACCGCCCGCTTCTGTTAATGCTTTTTTACATTCCATCATTGCAAGACCAGTACGATCGCGCAATTCTTTAACCATGCTTGCTGTAACTGCAGTCATGTTAATCTCCTAAATACGGTAGAAAATGAATTCTTTTTTAGAACAGAAACGGCCCAGAGCTGTCTCTTGGGCCGTCTGCATACATGACGCTTACTTTGCCACTATCACGTGTCGCAAAAATGACAAGCTTACGTCAAACGCATTAAGCCTCAGAAGCAGGAGCTTCTTCGCCTTTAGCTTGTGCATTTGCTTGTGATTGAGCATATTCTTTACCAGCAAGAATCGCATCAGCCATAGCAGAAGCGTAAAGAGTAACTGCACGGATCGCATCGTCGTTACCAGGAATAACGTAGTCTACGTTGTCTGGGTTAGAGTTTGTATCAACGATACCGATAACAGGAATACCAAGGTTTTTAGCTTCTTTAATTGCAATTGCTTCGTGATCAACATCGATTACGAATAATGCGTCAGGTAAACCACCCATGTTTTTAACGCCGCCAAGAGCGCGTTCAAGTTTTTCCATCTCACGAGTACGTTCTAAAGCTTCACGTTTAGTAAGTTTAGCGAAAGTACCGTCAGTAGATTGAGTTTGAAGGTCTTTTAGACGGTTGATTGACTGGCGAAGAGTTTTCCAGTTAGTCAACATACCACCCAACCAGCGGTGATCAACATATGGTTGACCTGCACGTTGAGCTTGTTCACGAATGATTGCAGAAGCTGCACGTTTTGTACCAACGAACAAAACTTTGTTCTTTTTGCTAGCCAAGTTGTTAGCAAAGTTCAAAGCATCATTTAACGCAGGAACAGTGTGCTCAAGGTTGATGATGTGAATTTTGTTGCGCGCGCCGAAGATGTATTCGCGCATTTTTGGATTCCAAAAACGTGTTTGGTGACCGAAGTGTGCGCCTGCTTGAAGAAGGTCGCGCATGCTTACGTTGTAATCTGCCATTTTCTTTACCTTAAAGTTTGGGTTAGGCCTCCATATACCCGCATTCTCCACCTAAAAAGGCACCCAGAGAAATGTGTCGATATATGTGCGGATTTTATTGCCCCATCGCACAAAGCTCGTGAAAGATATTCACGAAAAAGCATTTGATAAAATGGGCGGCTATTTATACCATAGTCACATACAAATTTCCAAAAGTTTTTAGAGATCATGAACAGTACTTACGAAGCTCCACGTCGATTAATTAAAACGCCTGACGAAATTGAAAAAATGCGCGTCGCGGGTCGACTGGCGGCAGAAGTTTTGGATATGATCAAACCGCATATTGTTCCAGGTGTGACTACCCTCGAACTTGATACGATTTGTCATGACTATATTGTCAATAAACAAGAAGCTATTCCTGCATGTTTAGGTTATGGCGCTGCGCCGGGTCGTCCAGCATTTCAGCACGTTATCTGCACTTCAGTGAACCATGTGGTGTGTCACGGTATTCCATCTGAAAGCAAAAAATTAAAAAAAGGTGACATCTTAAACATCGATGTCACTGTGATCAAAGATGGTTACCACGGTGATACCAACATGATGTACATCGTGGGTGGTGAAACATCTATTTTAGCGAACCGTTTATGCAAAGTTGCCCAAGAAGCCATGTACCGTGGTATGGCGGTGGTAAAACCAGGCGCAACCATGGGTGATATCGGCCATGCTATTCAACAATATGTTGAATCAGAACGTTTTGGTGTTGTACGTGAATATTGTGGTCATGGTATTGGTACCGTTTTCCATGACGAACCACAAGTTTTACACTATGGTCAACCCAATACAGGCATGATCTTAGAAGAAGGCATGACATTCACGATTGAACCAATGGTGAACGGTGGCGACTGGAAAACCAAACTTCTTGGCGACAAATGGACTGTCGTGACTAAAGATCATAGCTTGTCTGCACAGTACGAACACACGCTACTTGTAACAAAAAATGGTGTAGAAGTGCTAACTGCTCGCCCTGAAGAAGATCTATCGCGTTTTGTTCAATAAGCAAAGTATTTGAAGCACAAAATTTTATTAAAAATGGTCACACATATTGTGGCCTTTTTTATGCCCTATTTTTGTCCGTGACTTTAAGAATTTGCCATAAAATTTGATTAAAAATTTAAGTAACTCAATGTAAATTTTCTCAATTATAGGGTTAGGATGGAATATCACACTTTTTTGCACATTGTTGATTTTGCCACTCCCCATTACTGTGCATTTAAGCTAAGATAGTGTGCTTTTTATTTTTTAATCCCTATAAGAAGGAATACTGCCGTGGACGTACGTCTGTCTGATCGTGTAAATAGCATCAAACCGTCCCCTACACTTGCTGTTACTAACAAAGCTGCTGAATTGAAAGCGGCTGGTAAAAACGTAATTGGTTTAGGCGCAGGTGAACCGGATTTCGATACCCCACAACACATCAAAGATGCTGCAATTGCTGCTATCAACAATGGCTTCACTAAATATACAGCTGTTGACGGTACTCCA
This sequence comes from Acinetobacter sp. YH12086, assembly GCF_013419345.1. NCBI lineage: Bacteria > Pseudomonadati > Pseudomonadota > Gammaproteobacteria > Moraxellales > Moraxellaceae > Acinetobacter > Acinetobacter sp. YH12086. Next base: position 144,170 of record NZ_VPAF01000003.1, on the reverse strand, counting down.
GGTCTTAAAAAAGCAATTATTGCTAAATTAAAACGCGACAATAACCTTGATTACGCTGCAAACCAAATCTTGGTTTCTTGTGGTGGTAAACAATCTTTCTTTAACTTGGCACTTGCTTTGTTAAACAAAGGTGACGAAGTAATTATCCCTGCTCCTTACTGGGTAAGCTACCCAGACATGGTGATCATTGCTGAAGGTACTCCTGTAATCGTGAAATGTGGTGAAGACCAACGTTTCAAAATTACTCCTGCTCAATTAGAAGCTGCAATCACTGACAAAACTCGTTTAGTGGTTCTAAACAGCCCTTCTAACCCAACAGGTATGATCTACACTAAAGAAGAATTGCTTGCTTTAGCTGACGTACTACGTAAATACCCAGAAGTTTTAGTTGCTTCTGATGACATGTACGAACCAATCCGTTGGGACGACGAATTCTACAACATCGCAACAGTTGCACCAGATCTTTACGATCGCGTAATCGTTCTTAACGGTGTATCTAAAGCTTATGCAATGACTGGCTGGCGTATTGGCTACGCAGCGGGCCCTGCTAAACTTATTGGTGCGATGAAAAAAATCCAATCTCAATCAACTTCAAACCCAACTTCTATTTCACAAGTTGCTGCTGAAGCTGCCTTGAATGGCCCTCAAGACGTTCTTGAGCCAATGATTGAAGCATTCAAACGCCGTCACGACTTAGTTGTGAAAGGTTTGAACGACATCAACGGTATCACTTGCCTTCCTGCTGACGGTGCATTCTATGCATACGCAAACATCCGTCCTTTAATTCGTGCCAAAGGTTTAAAATCTTGCACAGAATTCTCTGCATGGTTGTTGGAAGAAACTGGTGTTGCAGTAGTTCCTGGTGATGCGTTCGGTCTTGGTGGCTACATGCGTATTTCTTATGCAACTGCAGACGAAGTACTTGTAGATGCGCTTGCACGTATTAAGAAAGCTGCTGATTCAATCGAAGGCGTTGACGCTGCGATTGCTTCCATTGCTGCTGAAAAATAATCTGCTTTTAAAAAGCTAGATTTAAAAAACCCGCGAATATCGCGGGTTTTTTATACTCTTCAAAAGAATAAATTAATACTCTTCACTTCAACATGCTTTTGATCAATTTTTTTCGCGGTTCAAACTAAATAACAAAGCTCATCCAGCCCATTTGACTTCCTTCAAATCGACTTAAATATTAAAAAGCCAAACGATAAAACCTAAAACTAACCTTCATATTCAAATCTTTGGTTTGCATTCTTTTTACGTTTTCAGCTATGTTATTTAAATAAGTTCCATTTTAGAACCCAAAACAATCACAAAACTAACCTATCCAGAGATATACCAATGAACATCAAAGAAATGACTGGACTCGAAATTTTAAAGGCAATGATGCAAGGCCAAATTCCACCTGCAAGCATTAGTGAAATTATTCCAATGCATCCCAAAAAGATTGAACAAGGTAATGTAGAGTTTGTTGTAAAAGCCGATCAGCGCCATTTAAATCCACTTGGTGGTGTGCATGGTGGCTTTGCAGCAACAGTCTTAGATACAGTTACAGGGTGTGTCGTACACTCAGCATTAGAAGCTGGTATAGGCTATGGCACCATTGATCTCAATATAAAAATGTGCAGACCTATCCCTAAAAATCAAGATTTAACCGCAATAGGCCATTTAATTAATATCAGCAAAAATTTAGCAATTTCAGAAGGCAGAATTATGGATAACAATGGAAAGATATATGCTCATGCAACAGCGACATGCATGATTATACGTCCTTAATATTTTTATTTTTCTGCTCGCAATTCAATGCGAGCAGATGATGATTCAAACTTAAATTGCTGAATGTAAGGCGCGAATTAATTGGCCTTCGCTTAGATCAATGCGATTACTGCCCTTTTGAAAGCAGTAATATTTTAAAGCACTATCTAACTCAACACGAAGTTCTTGTTGTTCTGAAATAGACCATACTTTAGAACGATTTGAGCCTGATAACGCATTACCGGCCAATTGGTATAAATACAAATCTTGCTTGCGTTGCAAAGGCACACGACGGCCATCATCTTGATGTTCAAAACGTAAATGACATGGCGTGTTGATCAACCATTTTTCACTAAACCACAGTTGTAATAAATCACCCAATGCCAAGTCACGTCGACCCAAAGGCCAAACGTCAACGTACGCACCTTCCACAGGTGTTTGATATTGCTCTTGATTACTAATAATGGAAAGATAGTTTTCTTGGTAAAAAGAAAAATTTGAAAAAATCTGAGAAATAGTCAGCGTATTCATTCGCTTTCTCCTGTTTAGCCATTTTAGTGCTGGCAAGTTGGGTTTAAATCCACACTGTTTAAACATATGTTTAAACGCTCTTTTGTTGTACTCAGACTATCAATTGAATTTTTTCTTTGCAAGCCTAAGATTCATTTTTTCTAAAAAATCCTTCTTTTTGTTCAAATAAAAAACATCTATCACGCATTTCTCCTCATATTGGTATTTTTAGCTTGACCCTCTTCAAAATCTGCTTATAATCGCATTCAGATTCTCCAATAGCTCAGTCGGTAGAGCGACGGACTGTTAATCCGCAGGTCCCTGGTTCGAGCCCAGGTTGGAGAGCCAAATTCTAAAGCCCATTTATTTAAATGGGCTTTTTTAATGACTATGATTTACATATAATCTATAAGTCATTGTCATTAAAATAAAAAAAATGTTCATTCAAGTTGATGCTGAATCAAATAAAACTGCCTTAAAACACTATCTCACTGCATTCATTTTTCTTTTAATTTTTATCAGCCCATTTGCAATTTATTTGGTGAGCTGCACACCCGAAAGTGAAATTGAGCAACATTTCAAAACGCCACCCAATTTATATAATAGTGAAACCAACACCCTTCTTGACAGCAGCCTACAATGGTTGATTCCACCTCAGCAGATTCAAAATCACAATACTATTCCGGAAATATCTGAATCTGTATTGAACGAGATGACAGAAGGACAATATTGGGCGAGCACACCGATTACACTGCAAAACCAATCTGATCAACTGTATGTTCATATTGATTTTGCAGGTCAGCAACAAACACGAAAAGATCTTGAAATTTCAGTACTTCCGTTATGCATTGTTAACGAGAAAGAAACGCCATGTATGAAAGCTGGGTTAAATGCAAGTGGACAACTTTTTAACATCTCAACTCAAAAAAATACGCAATATCGCACATTGGAGACCAATAAATCCTGGATGTTTTATGGCCATGAATTCCAAGAAAATTATATTATCCCACCACAAGCCACTCTCAAATTTTTAGTTAAAGCCAACACCCCTGAACACTTAACCCTTCAATGGCTTAGGCTAAGCATCAGTACTAGCCCCATTGTTGAGAAACAGCAAAATTTTATGCTCATGACGCAAAACAGTATGAAAATAAAATATGCACTTGCTCTATTACCACTCTTCATTTTAGCTTTGATGCACATTTTTCAAGGGTTTGAAAGCCTGCGTAATTTATCTATCGGCGCACTTGCAGCACTTTTATTTGCTATCAACACCATCATTTGGGATATCCACTATATGGTCATTGGTTGCCTGATTTTATGTTTTGCAAGTGTCTGTTATTGTTTTGAGAGCCGATATTATCGATTGCTCTATTTAACGGGTTATTTACTGATTGCAGGCTATTCGCAGCAATATTATGGTGGTTTTAATAAACACTTTTTCACTCAAACCAGTTTAATTTTATTGATAGGTTTATCGATGTTTTATCTTGAACCAAAAGATAGCTAAATCATTTTGATAAAAAAAGCTCTGCAAATCGCAGAGCTTTTTCTCATTTAACTACCCTTCGCTTTAGATCACATTAAAACTCAAAGTATATTTATATCGTTTTAATGCGCCTCCCTTCATTTCAAAAGGCTGCTGATAGTCAATTTTCAGTAAATACTGACCACGATCTGCTAGATTAAAATTTAAGTTTCCATCTTGATCAGTTTTAAGCGTTTTATAAACCTTTCCTTCACGGCTGTAATCCGTGGTTTGCTGCAAAATTTCAATCTGCAAACCCGCAACCGCTTTTTTCTGATCTAGCACTTTCAGTTGTACTGGCTCATTTTGCATAATGGCATTCGGATGAGTTTTAAATTGCACATCAAAACCATCATATAAATGATTCACCACTTGTGTAGACGTTACACGACGTGATACAAAAGTTTCAATGATTTCCTGCGTTTGAATACTTTTGATTTGCGACTTTTTAGTCAACTCGGCTGTATAAATGACATTTGCATTCGCAGTTTTTTGAGGATCACGTATACCATTGATTAACGCTTTCCACTGCTTTTGATCATAAGCAAAACGCGCTGTACTTCCCTGTTTTTCACCACGAATACGATACGTGCCATCTTGCTTATTCTCTAAACTATAACTGCTGACCGTTTGCGTTTTTACCCAATCGGCATCTGTTAAATGCAGCTTATCACCTGATGGTGTATGTACATGGAAATTAAAGTTTTTAATGGCTATTTCAGAAACAAACGGATTGTCATAAAAACCAGAAAGAATGGCACTATGATTATTAAATGTTTGATAGTTTAATGGCGCCACATAAGGATAATGCGCTTCAGCCTGACCAACCGCACACAAAGCGATACAGAGTAAAGTGAATTGTAATTTCATATTAAAGAAGTGAGCTTAAATTGTTTGATTCATAGAGATCGTTTCATTTTAGATTCACCCAAGATAATTGTAAATAATTCTTATTATCATTTATTTTAAGTGCATAAAAAATCCCCCATTTTGGAGGATTATTTTATCAAGCGGCTTTGACTGGCACACCACTATGAAAGCGGAATAAATCATCTGGGCTGCTAATCAGATTTTTTTCAACTTCACGAATATGCTCAATACGCATCTGAATATCTTCTTTCGGGTTCTTTAGCTTATTGGTCGTCGCCACATCCATGGCCAATGCTAAATAGTCCTCATAATGGCGTGATTCAGACTTTAGCAAATAGCGGTAGTAACGCCCCAACTCTTCATCCACATGTGGTGCAAGCGCATAGAAACGCTCACATGACCGTGCTTCAACAAATGCGCCAATCACCAAGATATCAATTAACGCTTCTGGCTCATAAGTCCGCACTTCTTTGCGTAGGCCACCTGCATACCGTCCAGCACTGATTGCAGTCCATTCCTGACCACGTTTTGCCATCAGTTCCAGCACTTGCTCATAGTGCAGCATTTCTTCACGTACTAGCTGTGCCAGTTTGATTTGTAAATCCGAGAAAAAACTATAACGAAACATCAAATTCATTGCTGTACTTGCTGCTTTCTTTTCACAATTGGCATGATCCTGCATCAGGATATCCAAATTATTTAAAGCTTCATCTAGCCATGCTTTTGGTGTTTCACACCCCAAGAAGCCAATGACTGGCTTCATTAGGGCATCATAATCAATATTTGACATATACTTTACTTAAAAATTAACGTGCAGATTTAATCGCAGCTTTCATTTGTTTTACAGACTGTGCCAATCCAATAAACACTGCATCAGCAATAATCGAGTGACCAATATTCAATTCATGAATTTGAGCAATGCGCGCAATCGGAGTGACATTGTCAATATTTAAGCCATGACCAGCATTCACAATCAATCCTTTAGATGCCGCATATTCAGCACCTCGAATAATACGTTCCAGCTCTGCTTTCTGCGCTTCAGGTGTTTCAGCATCTGCATATGCACCTGTATGCAACTCAATCGTAGGCGCACCACAGGCAATCGCTGCATCAATTTGAGCAAAGTCAGCATCAATAAATAATGAAACTTCGCAACCAATCGCCGCGAGTGCTTGAGTCGCGTTTTTTACATCTTCAAAATGCCCAACCACATCTAGACCGCCTTCAGTCGTGACTTCTTCACGCTTTTCAGGAACAAAGCATACATGATGCGGCTGAATCTCTTTGGCAAATTCAACCATTTCATTGGTCACTGCCATTTCAAGGTTCATATGGGTTTTCAATACAGAACGCATACGACGTACATCATCATCTTTAATATGGCGACGATCTTCACGTAAATGCAGCGTAATCCCTTCCGCCCCCGCTTGCTCACAAATAATTGCGGCATTCACAGGATCTGGATAAGTTGTCCCACGTGCATTTCGTAGTGTTGCCACATGGTCAATATTTACACCAAGCAAAGCTGCCATAATTCTTTCCTAATGACGTTGAGTTTGAGAATTCTGTATCCACAATTGACGACTTTTTAATGGACGATCGCCAAGCAAGGAAGTAATCATTTGTCGGTACAACTTAGACAGTAATTGTAACTGTTCAGGATTAAATTCCCCACCTTTTTCATAATCACACATACTTAAAATATGTTGACCTGACAATGTTGCGCGTGAGGCTTTAATGACAGGTTGAAAACCTTCGTTTAAATGAAATTGATAATTTTCATGAGGCTGAATTTGCTGTTGATTTGCATCAGTTGAAAAATCCAATGCAAAACCCAACTCTTCAAGCAGCACATGCTCAAATTGTCTAAGGATTTGCCGTAAGAATAGATCAGGGTTGGCCTGGACAGACATGCATTGAAGTTTTTCCAAGGTGTGTGCATATTGAGCAAATGTCTCAGGCATCTCAAACTCTAACGGACATAGCCTCAATAAAACTTCATTTAGATAAAATCCTGAAAAAAAAGCATCACCAAAAAAGAAAATCGGTTGATTTACAATTTCGAGTTTACTAAAGTTTTTAAGTTCGGACTTACCAGATGCTTGCAAGCAAATTGGTTGATACTGGGGAGGTGGCGTTTGCCTGAGAATACCATCAATTCGACCATGCTCCTGAGTAAACAAGTGCACAATATGACTTTTTTCACGATATTTACGATGGTGAATTAAATAACCATGCAGTATCTCATTACGCATGATTTGAAATATTAATCCTTGTCTTTCTTTTTCTTGTCGTCTTCATCTTCATCCCCATCTGGAATGACTGCACCCACAACTGCAGCAGTACCTTTAACCACGCCTTTTGTGGTTTTATAAGCCACTTTGACAGGAACAGTAACGATTTTATGAATACACCCTTGTAGAAACAAAACACATGCCACTACAGCTAATACTTTCATCATTACTCTTCCCTCAAAGTTTGTTATTTAACGATTAGATATCGCTATAACCCAAGCTTTTCAACGCACGTTCATCATCAGACCAACCACCTTTGACTTTCACCCAAAGTGTCAGCATGATTTTTTGCTCGAACATTTTTTCCATATCCACACGTGCATCCATACCGATTTTTTTCAGTTTGGCACCCTTCTCACCAATAACAATGGCTTTTTGGCCAGAGCGATCGACAAAAATCGTCGCATCAATATAGGTACATGCCGCTTTAGGACGACCAGTTTTTGGATTAACTGTTGCTTCTTCTGTTTTAAACGATTCAATTTGAACCGTTAAATCATAAGGAAGCTCTTCACCCAATTGACGCATGATTTTTTCACGGATAATTTCAGACGCAAGGAAACGCTCTGAACGATCCGTTAATTGCTCAAGTGAATACAGTGGTGGTTGGAATGGCAGATATTTCTCAATCGTGCTGCGCAAATGATCTAAATTTGCACCGCGCAACGCTGATACAGGAACAATTTCTGCAAAATTCATCAATTTTGCACGCTCTTGTATCAAGGGTAATGCATGGTTTTTATTTTCTAGCGTATCAATTTTATTGATCACAAGAATAACCGGCATATCGGCATTTTTTAGCTTTTCTAACACTAAATCATCATTCTGTGTCCATTTGTCTGCATCAATCACAAACAAAACTAAGTTCACATCACGAAGTGCAGAATGTGCCGCACGGTTCATCATTTTATTGATGGCACGGACTTCTTTTTTGTGCATCCCCGGGGTATCTACAAATACCGCTTGAGATTTTTCGCGTGAGTCAATACCCACAATTTTATGACGTGTGGTCTGTGGTTTACGAGAGGTAATGGAAAGTTTTTGACCCAAAATATGGTTCATCAACGTTGATTTACCCACGTTTGGACGACCAACAATCGCCACAAACCCACTTTTAAAATCGGCAGGAATTTCAGTGCCTTGTGCACTAAAAAACTGACTAATTAAATCGTTACTGTCGCCTTGCGACTCGTGATCAGCATCTACGTGATCGGAATGAGTAGTCATTAAGACTTTTTCTCCAAAATTTCTAAGATTTCTGCCGCTACTGCCTGTTCAGCAAAGCGACGGCTTGAACCTTCACCGTATTTAACAGGGAGCCCTTCAACTGTACATTCAACTTTAAAATGTTGGTTCGGAGCATCACCCTGAATATCTACAACCTCGTAAACCGGGAGAGGTTTTTTACGTGCTTGTAAATACTCTTGCAAACGTGATTTAGGGTCTTTCAGTTGATCGGTCGGTTCAATATGATCTAAATATGGCACATACCATTTAAGAACAATCGGTTCCAGAATTTTTAAATCCTGACAATCGACATAGATTGCACCAATGATCGATTCAACGGTATCCGCAAGTATAGACTCACGATGATGACCGCCAGATTTCAACTCACCTGTACTCAAGATTAATTCTTGACTGAGTTTTAAGTCATTGGCAATTTTTCCTAGCGCTTCCTGACGAACCAGTGTCGCACGCATACGCGTTAGACGCCCTTCATTTTCATGCGGGTAGGCATGGTACAGATAATTGGCAATTATCATACCCAACAATGAATCGCCCAGATATTCTAGGCGCTCATAATTGTATTTATGGCTCACCGATCGGTGGGTCAAGGCCAGTTGCAACAATTCAGGTTGTTTAAACTGATAACCGATACGACTTGCTAAACGAGCTTCATTTAGCTTGGACTGAGCTTTGATCAAAACTTTTCTCGAACTTCAACACAATATCAATATTCAATAAGAAAGGTTTTCTTATTTCATAATTTTTTTCCACTCGTAAACCATTATCATTGTTTACTTGTGCAATATCTGAAAATTTAATATCAATCATATTCATATTAAATCGTTTATCCATTTCCTTTACAAATCCAGCTGGACTAATATTCTTAGGAGCACTAACAAGTTGCTCACGGATCTGACTATTAATCATCCGATCCTCAAAATATGGCCCCCATACTGCAATTGCAACCTTCGCCATAAATGCAAAACCAACTACAGCTAACATTATAGCTAAATAAGACGTTCCCCGTTGATGTCTCATTTTATTTTCCTGATGTAAGACTAATCAATACTGCCATTACGACTAAATGAAGGCAGTTTTAAACCAGGTTCCTTATGCATCCACTTGTAAAAAGCACGTCCAGTGAGGTTTTCTTCAGGCACAAAGCCCCAAAAACGACTGTCCGCACTTTGATCGCGATTATCCCCCATCGCGAAATAGTGACCTTCAGGAACCTTAACTTCCCAATATAAACCATTTTCTGTTGAATATTTACCATTTTCAACATAGTTGATAAATGGTGCTTGGCGCGCAACATTGACGCCTTCAAGCTCACGCATGGTAAACGTATGCTTACCCATGGTTTCTTTATGATAAATCGATGTAGGTGTATCAAGTTGATCTTTTTCACGGCTAAATTCTACAGGAACTTTTGCCACCTTTTGACCATTCACACTCAGTTGACCATGATCGTAAATAATATGATCACCTGGTAAACCGACCACTCGTTTAATATAGCTGATGGTTGGTTGTGGTGGATAACGGAATACAATGACATCACCACGCTCAGGTTCACCGACATCAAGAATTTTTTTATTGACGATAGGTAAACGTACGCCATACTGATATTTATTCACCACAATAAAATCACCTGTTTCTAAGGTTGGAACCATAGAGTCAGATGGAATATTAAATGGCTCATATAAGAATGAACGCATCACCAAAACTATCGCAAGAATCGGCCAGAAATCATAAGCCCATGCGATAACGACATTTTCATTCCCTTTACCTTTGGTCTGCCGTTGCTTCCAGACAAACTTATCCAATAGCCAAATTAAGAAAAAAATGACTGTGGCAGGAACAAGGATCAAATTAAAGTCAAAATCCATGAGCTCATAAACCTCTATTTATTATCTTTCTACTTTCAATACAGCAAGGAACGCTTCTTGTGGGATTTCGACGCTGCCCACTTGTTTCATACGTTTCTTACCTTCTTTTTGTTTCGCAAGAAGTTTCTTCTTACGCGACACGTCACCACCATAACATTTAGCCAAAACGTTTTTACGCATCGCTTTTACAGTTGAACGTGCAATGATTTGTGCACCAATCGCTGCTTGAATAGCCACATCGAACATTTGACGTGGAATTAAATCTTTCATTTTTTCCACAAGTGCAATACCACGATGGCGAGCATCTTGTCGGTGGCAAATCATGGCCAAGGCATCAACCTTTTCACCGTTGATTAACACATCCACCTTAACTAGAGATGAACTCTCAAAACGCACAAAGTTATAATCTAACGATGCAAAACCGCGTGAACATGATTTCAATTTATCAAAGAAATCCATCACTACTTCAGCCATTGGGATTTCAAACGTAATGGCCACTTGGTTCGCCATAAACTTCATATTCTTTTGAACGCCGCGACGTTCAACACATAAAGTCATCACATTACCCAAGTATTCTTGCGGTACTAAAATGTGACATTCAGCAATTGGCTCACGTAAGTCTTCAACTGTTGAACCATCAGGCATTTTAGAAGGACTGTCGATATAAATGGTTTGACCATTTTTCATCACCGCTTCATAAATTACGGTTGGTGCTGAAGAAATCAGGTCCAGATCATACTCACGTTCTAAACGTTCTTGTACAATTTCCATGTGCAGCATACCCAAGAAGCCACAACGGAAGCCAAAACCAAGTGCATCTGAACTTTCAGGTTCAAAGAACAACGCTGAGTCATTAATTTGCAGTTTGTGCAGCGCCTCACGGAACGGTTCAAATTCACTTGAATCGATTGGGAATAAACCTGCATAGACCTGTGGTTTCACTTTTTTGAAACCCGGTAAGCTTTCAACTTCTGGTGTAGTTGCCAAGGTAATCGTATCACCAACTGGAGCACCAAAAATATCTTTAATACCCGCGATCACGAAACCAACTTCACCTGCTTCGAGCATGTCAGTTTCTGTATGTTTAGGATTAAAAATACCTACTGAGGTGATGATGTGTGTTTGACCAGTTGATTTCATCAACATTTTATCGCCTTTACGCACACGACCTTCTTTAATACGAACTAAAGAAACCACGCCCAAATAGTTGTCGAACCAAGAGTCAACAATTAAGGCTTGTAATGGTGCATTACGATCGCCTTCGGGTGCAGGAATGACATTGACTAGTGTTTCAAGCACCCCTTCAATGCCTAGACCGGTTTTAGCTGAACATGTAGGTGCTTCAGTCGCTTCGATACCAATAATGTCTTCAATTTCTTGAATAACACGCTCTGGCTCTGCTTGCGGCAAATCAATTTTATTTAAAACAGGTAGGACTTCTAAACCTTGTTCAATTGCTGTATAGCAGTTAGCAACAGACTGTGCTTCGACACCTTGTGCAGCATCGACAACCAACAGTGCACCTTCACACGCAGCCAATGAACGTGAAACTTCATAAGAAAAGTCAACGTGCCCAGGTGTGTCAATAAAGTTAAGCTGGTATTCTTCACCGTTAGGATGAGTGTAATACAAAGTCACAGACGTAGCTTTAATCGTGATACCACGCTCACGTTCTAATTCCATAGAATCTAGAACCTGTGCCTGCATTTCACGATCTTGCAGGCCACCACAAGTTTGAATAAATCGGTCGGCAAGCGTCGACTTACCATGGTCGATATGCGCAATGATCGAGAAGTTACGAATGTTTTTTATATCAACAGATTTTTTAGCTTGCGCCATGGGCTACCTTGGAAAAATAAAAGCGCTATACATGCAATTCTTTATGCATAGCAAAAGCCGAATAGAAATTGCCGAGGATTATAGCAGATGGATTTTTCAAAGTATCGAAAATAATGCATTGCTTTTATGCTAACTACTTTTCCTGCGTGTAGAACTTAACTAGTCTTCGCTTTAGTATGAGGTTTCAATTAAAAATCAGAAATCATAAGTACTAAAATCAAGCGGATTTATGCTATCTGCGATGGGTTGATAAGCTTGGGTAAATGTTGGCGACATGCGCTTTGGACGGCCTGTAGCAATTTCAATGCATGCCCACTGTGTATTGCCTGTAAATAATATCGCTTTGTCTTTAGGGCGATAAAATACGTACTGCCGAAACGAATACAATGCATTGATATCATTTAGCCAAGTTCGTAAAATAATCTCCTCACCTTCGAGCGCTGCTTTACGATATTGCACATGATGCTCAACAGCGACCATGGCATGCTTCAATTCAATATATTCTTTTAAGCCTAAACCCAAAGCTTCAATATGTGCTGTCGCGACATCTTGCATCCAACTGACGTACACCACGTTATTCACATGATTTAATGTGTCGATATGTTCAGCTTGAACTGTAATTTTTAAATCAAAGATATCGCTCATAGCGTCCTGCAAATTTTAAATTGTGGCCCACAGTCTACCCATTTTTATCTAAGGGTGAATTGCAAAAACGCTAAAGTTAAAAAACCACTCGCTTGGAGTGGTTTTCATTTAGTAACTCATTACTGAATACGCATGCCCACAATCGCACGCTGCCCCTGACGAATCAAAGAAACACGTGCAATGCTACCATTTTTCAACTCAGAAATAACTTTCACAAAATCTTCAGCATTGTTTACGACTTTATTATTAACTTGGGTGACAACATCCCCCGGCTGAATTCTCGCTTGTGAAGCTATACCACCAGCTCGCACATCTTGAATCAAGACACCGCCTTTTAGACTCAGTTGTTTTAATTCATCTGCGTTTAAGTTGCGAATTGACACCCCAATCACAGGACCTTTTTTCACAGATGTCGTTTCAGCTTTTGCAGGCGTATCATCTGGTGCTGTGATCAAGGTTGCTGAAATATTTTGGCGTTTATCATCACGCAGCACTTCAAGCTGAATACTTTGATTTGGACCTGTACGATTAAGATAATTCAGCAGTTCGCCTGTACGTGAAATTGGTGTGCCATTAAATTTCAAAATGACATCACCCACTTTAAAGCCAGCTTTTGCAGCAGGTGAATTTGGTGCAACTTGAGTAATCAAAGAACCTTCTGGTTTTGAAAGGTTATAAGACTCTGCAAGATTACGATCGATATCTTGTAGCATGACGCCTAAATAAGCACGTGTTACCTTGCCGTTTTTCTTTAATTGGTCTGCAACATCCATTGCAACATCAATGGGAATCGAGAACGATAACCCCATATAACCGCCTGTACCACTAAAGATACGAGAATTTACCCCGACCACTTCACCAGACTGATTAAATAATGGACCACCAGAATTACCCGGGTTCAATGCCACGTCGGTTTGAATGAATGGAACCGAGGTTTCTCCCATCATATTACGCATTTTAGCACTAACGATTCCTGCCGAAGCTGAATAGTCAAAGCCAAATGGTGAACCAATGGCCAACACTGGCTCACCTACACGTAAACGGTCAACATTGCCTGTGCGTAGCTCAGGAAAATTTGAACCTTTGACCTTTAACAAAGCCACGTCAGTCCGCTCATCACTACCCACAACTGTGGCATCAATTTCACGGCGGTCATTCAGTACAATGGTGACTTTCGAGGCATCTTCTACCACATGATGATTGGTCAATAAATAACCATCTTTACTAATAAAGAATGCGCTTCCATAACCGGTCTTTTCTTGCGGCATTTTTTGCTGCGGAATAACCACCTGATTACCGAAAAAGCGTCGTAATATTTCTGGGACTTGTTGCTGCAAAAGCTCTTCTTGACTAAGCTTTTTAACCACATTCACGCTTACGACAGCTGGGCTGACTTGTTCAACCAAATTGGAAAAATCAACAGGACCCGCTGCCTGAGTCTGCACGCTAGCAACCGTAAACACAGCTGCATAGAGTCCCTTTTGTAAATACGATTTATTCATTGTTAGCATTCACTCAATTGTGCTTATCATTTGAAATACGTTAGTTTTTATCACAATGCAAGTCTAAGCTTCGTAATAAAATGTTTGATGATTATTTATGATATACAATCTTAAACATTCCTTAAATATTACAGATCTATGAATATTTTTCATTATTTAGTTAATTTATAGTCATTGCGTTTTTAGGCAAAAACAGTTGTGATGATCGGACATTTTTAAAATTAGCTGATGGACATGTCTAATTTAAACACGATACATCAATTTGATGTAATTATTGTGGGAAGTGGCGGTGCAGGCCTAAGTTTAGCCCTATCGCTACCAGATCATTTTAATATTGCTGTTTTAGCTAAATCGACGCTGACGGATGCCAGCACATATTATGCCCAAGGTGGTGTTGCTGCCGTCCTCGATAAAACAGATTCTATTGAACAGCATATCAATGACACCATGATTGCCGGTGCGCATTTATGTGAAATGGCGGCGGTAAAACAAACCGTTGAAGGTGGTAAATCTTCTGTCGATTTTCTACTAAATCAGGGTGTGCAATTTACTTTAGACGAACAAGAACAGTTACATCTGACACGTGAAGGTGGTCACTCTCACCGGCGGATTATCCATGCAGCAGATGCCACAGGTCGTGCTATTTCCACAACATTGGTTGAACGTGCGCAAGAAAAAACCAATATTCATATTTTTGAAAATTTTATTGGAATCGATTTAATCACGGCACAAAAATTAAATCCTGAAGCTGAAAACCGTGCTCTCGGTCTGTATGCTTTAGATGAAAAAACCGAAAAAGTACATACCTTTTTAGCACCCTTCACTGCCCTTGCCTGTGGTGGTGCCATGAAGGCATATTTATATACATCAAATCCCGACATTGCGACGGGTGATGGTATCGCCATGGCGTATCGTGCAGGCTGCCGTGTTGCCAATATGGAGTTTAACCAATTCCATCCAACCTGTTTATATCATCCTCAAGCTCGCTCTTTCTTAATTACCGAAGCGATGCGTGGCGAAGGTGCCTATTTACGTCTTCCAGATGGTGAACGCTTTATGCTGCGCTTTGATGAGCGTGCCGAATTAGCACCACGCGATATCGTAGCGCGCGCTATTGATTATGAAATCAAACGTCTAGGAATCCGTCATGTTTGGCTTGATATCACCCATAAACCTGCAGAATTTGTCAAAGAACATTTCCCAACATTGTATGCACGCTTAATGGAACTCGGTATTGATATTACCAAAGAAATGATCCCAGTGGTTCCTGCAGCACACTACACCTGTGGTGGCGTTGTGGTTGATGAAAACAGTCAGACCGATATTCCAGGCCTATATGCCATTGGGGAAACCTCTTATACCGGCCTACATGGTGCAAACCGTATGGCGAGTAACTCCTTACTGGAATGTTTTGTCTATGGTATGAGTGCTTCAGCACATATCACAGCACAGCATCAAGGAACTTATCAGGCGCCTCATGTCCCAGAATGGGATGACTCGCAAGTGACCAACCCTGATGAAGACGTGGTGATTTTGCAGAATTGGGATGAACTTCGCCAAACCATGTGGAACTACGTCGGTATTGTCAGAACAACCAAGCGCCTCCAACGTGCCCTACACCGCATTGAAATGCTTAAGCGTGAAATCACCGAGTATTACCAAGATTACCAAGTCAGTAAAAATCTGATTGAACTCCGTAACTTAGTATTGGTATCAGAAATGATTGTGCGCTGTGCAATGGAACGTAAAGAGTCTCGTGGTCTGCATTTCACTTTAGACTATCCTGAACAAGCAGACGAACTACGTAAAACGGTGTTAAGTCCACCCGATTTCACGGTTGATTGCCCTGTAGTTAATACTGAGTTAGTCTCTTAAAACTTTTAAATCAAAAAAAGCCGCACATGAAGTCGGCTTTTTTTTGATTTTACTACCCATAAATATGTAATGCCGCTTTGAAAGTTTCTAAGTGCAGATTTACAAGATCATTCATATTTTGATAGCCCCCAGCCAATACAAACATCAGCGGAATATCTGCACGTTTAGCCAATTTAAAGACCATTTCTTCGCGTTTCTGTATCAAAGCGGTACTAAACCATGATGAGCCAAATGGGTCAGCTTGATGACAATCCATTCCTGCTTGATAAATGATTAAATCTGCACCCCATGCTTTGGCATGCTGTATTCCCTCATGTATAGCCAAGGTATATTGTGCAAAATTTCCACGATCTTTATGCACATGCCGAGTTAAAGAACGTTCATAAGTAGGACAACCAAAACGTAGCCCATAAATACTAAAGTTAAAAAGGTTCTCTAAGCGTCTAGTAAACTCAGCTGTACCATTCCCCCCATGTTGATCGCAATCGAGTACAAAGATTTTTTTATTCGGATTCTGCTGTGCCACAAAAGCCAAACCATTGAAGGTACAAAATGATCCGCCATATTCATACACTGCATGATGAAAACCCTGTGCAACATTTGCTGCAATGCCTTTTTGCAAAGCCATTTCTGCTGCCATCAACTGCCCTGCATTGATTCTCAGCACTGCATCTCGAAGCTGAGTATTCCAAGGCTTAAAACCTGAAAAGGTCGCAAGCTTAGTGGGCTGCCCTGTCATAAATGCGTCCACATAAGCAGGATCATGCACTTGGCTTAAAATTTCAGCGTCAATACACTCAGGTTCGTGTATTCGGATGTTCTGCCATTGTTCTAAAGCTGTTCCAACTGCCAATAATTTTTCCATACTATTGGTATGGGTATGAGCAAAATATTTTGGCGAAAAGCATACATCTAACATGATGGAAATACTCAAAGTTGCGCTATCGCCACATTTATTAATTGCTGAAGCTCAGTCGTACCTGGACTATACAGACCATTATCCACTTGCTGCTGAAAATGTGTACTGAATGCACGTTTTCGATTTTGTGGCGACACAGCCAAAGTCGTTAAGCGTAAAAACCACCACCCAGAAATGGCCTGATAAGGAATCACAAAACCTTTAAATTCACGATTCCCCCGTTTTTCAACTAATTGTTCTGCATCATAATCGACGGAAAAAAGTGAACCGGCTGGAATACGGACACCATTCATGAGTACAGGTTTCAAGCTGATACAAGAATGGTTATCCCCCATATTTAATTTTTCCATAAATAAGGGCTGACCGTATTCATCTACAAAAATATTAATTTCACCGCTACGAAATACACGTCGATGTGCAATTTTTAAAAAGAAATTTTCAGCCATTGGACAAGAGCCAACTTTTGGCTTATTAGCCAGTGCTTGTACTTCAACGATTTGGTTTTCAGTTGACGATTTTGGCAAAATCAGATCTTCAATCAAGGTACAAATAAGCTTACTTTCTTCCAAATTTGCATGTTGCTGAATTTGACGCAAACTTTTTTGAAGATGTAATTCTTTCTGTAAAACCTCGTAAAAGTCTGTAAATTGTTTCAATTGCTGAATATTTTGATTTAAATTTTGATTTAAATCTAGATGACGCCAACCTGACAAATCTAAATGATAAGCACGACTTTGATCTAAAATTTTGCGTAAACCATGCGTGTCATATTGATCAAAGAGTTTGAGATCTTGAAATTCATGTGATGCACGCGGCAAATTAATATATTCAGCTAACACACGTGTGGCTTGAGTATATCCACAGCCACGTCGTTCGGTTTGATGTGAGTAATGCTCATTCAGCATTTCTGTCAATTTTTCTGACAATGGATATGCATGCTCCTGAAAGAGCCGAACAATTTCATGTGCAGTAGCAGTCATGTATTTAACCAATCAAATCTGTGATTCAATTATAGATTTAAAATAACACTTATGAGTTGATTGATTTCTACTAAGCTCTTGAAATTATGCAAATAAAAATACACTACGCAGAAAATTCACCAACCAATGCACAATTTATTTAGACAGACTGCTGCATTTTAATCCAATCTAATGGATCAACTGCATATTTTCAGTTCAATATCGCTGCGGAGGAATCGAATAGCTACCGGTAATATGAGCCACAGGCTCTTCAACACCCTCTGAATAAACCAATACCTCACCATAAATGATGCTTTTACCGACTTTAAGTAATCGACATTCTCCCCGCAAATCTTTATTCGCCTCAGGCTTCCTTAAAAAGTTAATATTCATACTTGTGGTGACTGCAAGTCCGACAATTCCAATCTCTGCAAGTATTGCCACATACAATGCAAAGTCCGCCAAAGTCATCATAGTCGGGCCTGAAACAGTATTGCCAGGCCGCAAATCTTTTTCAGTCACATGCCAAATTAAAGTGGCAGCCTTTTCACCAACTTCAACGATAGTGCAATGCTTTAAGCTTGGCGCAAATTCAGTCTTAAGGAAATTGATAATCTCCTGTTTTGTAGCATGCATAAAAAATCATCCATAACTTTTGCTATGAATGATTTTTAAATCAATTGCCTAACAAATACTATGGCATTTTAGATCTGCTGTAGATGCGATAATGCCTGTTGGAAAACATGCTCAGGTGTTTGGGTTGCGTCAAGGCGTTTCATTCGTTCAGGGTGCGTTTGATGAATCTCAGCAAAACCTGATCTTACTTTCTCAAAGAAAGTTGCTTTCTCTTGTTCAAAACGGTCTAAAGCACCACGCTCTCTTGCTCTTAACATTCCTGTTTCAATCGGTGCATCAAGCCAAAAAGTAATATCCGGTATACGCGCAACAAAACTTGCATTTAAGACATTGAGCTTGTCACGATCTAAACCACGTCCTGCACATTGATAAGCAAAACTCGAATCAGCAAAACGATCACATAAAACGATTTTACCTTCTGCCAATGCAGGTAAAATCACGCGCGCCAAATGCTGTGCGCGTGCAGCATACATAAGTAACAACTCTGTATCATCACTCATTGCTTCATCATGATTGACGGCCAAAAGTAATGCACGAATTTGTTCAGCCATAGGTGTACCACCCGGCTCACGTGTAAGTACGACATTTTTACCCAAATTTTGGAAATGATCATGTAATTTACGAATGAGTGTAGTTTTACCCACACCTTCCGTGCCTTCAAAACTAATAAACATGCTCACTCCTTAGTTTTTCGCACGAATTACCGATAAATACTCTTGTACCGCTCGGTTATGGTCTGACAAATTACTGCTAAATTTATGACCACCGTTACCTGTTGCCACGAAATAGATGTTATTTGACGCATCTGGATGCATCGCGGCTTCAATGGCTTTTTGACTTGGCAAAGCAATCGGTGTAGGCGGTAAGCCATTGATCGTATAAGTATTATATGCTGTAGGTGTACGTAAATCTTGGCGAGTGATATTGCCTTGGTATTTATCGCCCATGCCATAAATCACAGTTGGATCTGTTTGCAAACGCATCCCTTGTTTGAGACGACGCACAAATACACCAGACACTTGTTCAAGCTCACTATCAATACTGGTTTCTTTTTCAATAATCGACGCCATAATCAAGGCTTCATATTTATCTTTATACGGTAAATTTTGAGCTCGATTGTTCCAAGCCTGATCTAAGGCTTTGATTTGTCGGTTATACAAATCCTTCAAAATTTTGCGATCAGACTCGCCTTTTGCAAAGAAATAAGTATTCGGAGCAAATAAACCTTCTGGGTGTGAATAGGGAATGCCGAGCTCTTTTAAAATTTCTGCATACGGTAAATGACTGATGTCATGCGTCACCAAAGGGTCATTTTTTAAAGCATCTATCAGTTGCTTAAATGTCGTCCCTTCGATCACTAAAATTCGATTCATTTGCGCATTTTCAGAATTCGAAATCAACTCCATAACTTCTCGTACACTCATACCTTCATGAATTTCATACACACCTGCTTTTAAGGTGTCATTAATCATGAACTTTTGATACAACTTCAAAATAATAGGAAAATGAACTTGTTTCTCTTTCGCTAGTCGGTCAATAAATCCTGAATAGGTATCCCCTGCACCAATCGCCAACATTTGCTTTTTGCCTTCCACAGGATAGGCCTTAAATAAACTCGACCACAGTAAGATCGCCACAAGTACAACGATACCAAGTAGCACAACCAAACATGCTTTAAATGGAAAACCTGCTGTGGCAGATTTTTTCTTATTTGTTTTTTTAGACACGGTGGACATATTAACGAATCTGACTTAATTGAAGTGTTCGGAAAAGTTCAATACAAGCTTGAACATCTAACTCAACTCCATTCAGAGTTGATGCAATTTTCATGGGACTTAAAGCATTGCAGAAAAAAACACTCTGAAAATGCGTAATTTCATCCATATTGACGTGACGTTGAGTACATGGAATCTGATGCTGCAGCATCCGTTTTAAAATTTCTGCACGCATGACACCATGCACGCCATTATAACGAAGTTCGGGTGTAATCCATCCTTCATTTGTGCGAATAAAACAATTACTGCTCACACCTTCAACAACTGTACCTTGCACATCCGTCACCAAAGCTTCGCCCCATGGGGTTTGATCCAACTCTGCTTTGAGCATAACTTGTTCTAATCGATTTAAGGACTTCAAACCCACCAAACTTGGCATGGTTAACCCAATGGCTTGATGTAATACACCACTTTCGACAGTTTCGTACTCAAAATCTGCAACAGCTTTGGGGTAATAAAACACCCAAACATCTGCTGGATGCTCAGGCAAACTATAGCCACGCTGACCAATACCACGACTCAACACAATTTTTAAAGTGCCATTGACGATATCTTGTTTACGTAACAATTTTAAAGTGTCTTCAATAAGGTTTAAATCTGCATTTAGCTTTAATCGCTCATTGCTCAGTTTTAATCGTGCAATATGTAAAGCTAAAAGTTCTATTTGTCCTTGGCGAATACGTGCCGTGCTAAAACAGCCATCGCCATAGTGAAAGGCTCGATCAAGTAAATTAACTTGTTCTATTTGCTGCGCATTTTTAAAACACTGCATACGTCGTCATCCCAATTACATCACTTTATTTTAAAAAATAATCGCTCAGCATATATTTCTTTTTTGTTCATATTAAATTCTTTTTTAATTATTTTTTCTGCATTAAAACTACAGATATTCTTGCCTCATTCAACAAAACATGTATAAAAATTGAGGACAACATGAATCTATCGAAATTAAAACTTGGGGTTTTGGCTGCATTCATTTCTGCCACAGCATTCAGTGCATCTGCCAAAGATTTCTTAAATGTGTCATATGATCCAACCCGTGAATTGTATGATAACTTAAATAAAGACTTTAGTGTTTACTGGAAAAAAACCACAGGCCAAGACATTAACTTTAAACAATCTCATGGTGGCTCAGGCAAACAGGCTCGTGCAGTTATTGATGGTCTAGATGCAGATGTCGTCACTTTGGCTTTGGCTGCAGATATTGATGAAATTGCTGCACGTGGTTTAGTTGCAAAAGACTGGCAAAAAAAATTCCCGCAAAACTCAACGCCATATACATCGACCATTGTGTTCTTAGTGCATAAAGGCAACCCGAAAGGCATTAAAGACTGGGGCGATTTAATTAAACCTGGTGTCGACATTATTACCCCGAACCCAAAAACATCGGGTGGTGCGCGCTGGAACTATCTAGCAGCGTGGGCTTGGGCAAAACATCAAGCAGGTGGTAATGATGCAAAAGCCCAAGAATTTGTCCGTCAAATTTATAAGCAAACCAAAGTCCTCGACTCAGGTGCTCGTGGTGCAACAACTACATTCGCTGAACGTGGTATTGGTGACGTGTTATTGGCTTGGGAAAATGAAGCACATTTGGCAGTTCGTGAACAGCCAGGTAAGTTTGAGATTGTGACCCCTTCACTTTCTATCTTGGCCGAGCCACCTGTTGCGATTGTAGAAAAAAATGCTAAGAAAGATGGCAATGAAAATTTAGCCAAAGCGTATTTAAATTATCTGTACTCACCTGCAGGTCAAACTATTGCCGCACAGAACTATTATCGTCCACGTAATGCGGCAGTTTTAGCAAAATATAAAAATGTTTTTAAACCTTTAAAACTCGTCACGATTGATAAAGAGTTTGGTGGTTGGAGCAAAGTGCAGAAAAAACATTTTGAAAATGGTGGTGTCTTTGATCAAATCGTGAAGATCAATAATTCAAAATAATGCTTTAAATACTGAAAAGCATCTTCCTTTCGCATAAGGTCGATGCTTTTTTTTCGTAGACACACTTATTATCTTTTTTATTCATATAAAATTCGTTTTTAATTATTTTTTATGCATAAAGATTGGCGCTATTCTTCATCCATGTTACAGACTAAGTAAAAATTATTGAGGTTTCACATGAGTCTTTCCGCAAAATTAAAATTGGGTGTTCTTGCAGCAGTCATCTCGACGGTTTCTTTTGGCGCAGCTGCAAAAGACTTCTTAAACGTATCTTACGACCCAACGCGTGAACTCTATGAAAGTGTGAATAAAGACTTCAGTAAATATTGGGAAAGCCGTACAGGTCAAAAAATTAATTTTAAACAATCTCACGGTGGTTCAGGTAAACAAGCACGTGCAGTCATTGATGGCTTAGATGCCGATGTGGTGACTTTAGCACTTGCAGCGGATATTGATGTGATTGCAGAAAAAGCCAAACTTTTACCTGCAGATTGGCAGAAGAAACTTCCACAAAACTCAACGCCATATACCTCAACAATTGTGTTCTTAGTCCGTAAAGGCAACCCAAAAGCGATTAAAGATTGGGGCGATCTGGTTAAACCAGGCGTAGGTATTATCACCCCAAACCCGAAAACCTCAGGCGGTGCACGTTGGAACTATTTAGCTGCGTGGGCTTGGGCAAAACATCAAGCGGGTGGTAATGATACAACAGCTCAAGAATTTGTCCGTAAGATTTATAAAAACACCAAAGTACTCGATTCAGGCGCACGTGGTTCGACTACGACCTTTGCTGAACGTGGCATTGGTGATGTATTACTGGCTTGGGAAAATGAAGCACATTTAGCGATTCGTGAACAACCGGGTAAATTTGAAATTGTGACCCCTTCACTTTCAATTTTAGCTGAGCCCCCTGTTGCTGTTTTAGAAAAAAATGCAGAGAAAAAAGGTAATCTTTATTTAGCCAAAGGTTATTTAAACTTCCTTTATTCACCACGTGGTCAGCAAGTCGCAGCTCAGAACTTTTACCGTCCACGTAACGCTACAACGCTTGCACAATACGCATCAGTCTTTAAGCCACTTAAACTCGTAACCATTGATAAAGAATTTGGTGGTTGGGATAAAGTCCAAAAAGCACACTTTGAAAATGGCGGCGTGTTTGACCAAATCGTCAAAGCCAACAATGGAAAATAAGACCATTCATTGACTGAATCAGGAGAACTTGACATGACACATACAGTAATTGTCCCGGGTGTAGGCGGTAGTGAACACGTACATTGGCAATCTTGGTTACAACGTCAGCTCATGTCTAGCTCTCGTGTTCAGCAAAAAGACTGGAATCATCCTGTACTAAAAGACTGGATTAAAGAATTCGTTAAAACCGTACGACCTTTACAGGGTGAAATTCAAATTGTGGCGCATAGCTTTGGTTGTTTAACCACGGTGGCAGCATTGGCCTTGTATCCAGAACTTAATAAAAAAATCAAAAATTTAGTTTTGGTTGCGCCAGCCAATCCAGCACGCTTTGGAGAAAACGGCTTTGCACGCGACAGTACAACGGATTACAAAGCATTTTTTCATCAGCTGAGTATTCGTGTGCCGACAACGATGTTGATTAGTGAAAATGATCCTTGGCTTGGCTTTGAAGATGCAAAACAACTTGCTGATGCTTGGAAGCTTTACCCTGTGAATATGGGTGCTGTGGGTCACATTAATGTTGCATCAGGTTTTGGACCGTTTCCTGAAATTTTCAATTACTTAATTTCAGAAAACCACATGAAACATATCAGCTTTACTGATGAAAACAAGTATTTATTTCAATTTGCTTTTTAAGTACTGAGCATTAAGCTTGTCGCAAAATCATTTATTCAATTTTGCTGACCTTTTAAGTCAGCTTTTCTCATTTTGAGGAGTCATCATGTCGCAGCGATCCCGAGTGCTGCCAGGATTTGGTCTTTCTCTAGGCTTTACCCTAGCGTATTTATCCTTAATTGTGCTCATTCCCCTTTCGGCCGTATTTATTAAATCTTTAGGTATCGGTTGGGACGGACTATGGGAGATTTTAAGCTCAGAACGTATTTTAAAATCGTTACAACTGAGTTTTAGTGCCGCCATTATTGCTGCGTTAGTCAATGTGGTTTTTGGTTTGCTCTTAGCATGGTGTTTGGTTCGTTATACCTTCCCGGGTAAACGTATTATCGATGCATTGGTTGATTTACCTTTTGCATTGCCAACTGCCGTTGCTGGTATTGCACTGACTTCGTTATATGCACCGACTGGTTGGATCGGTCAGTACCTTGAACCCATTGGCATTAAAGTCGCATATACCCCAATCGGGATTACCTTGGCTCTCATCTTTATTGGTATTCCTTTTGTGGTTCGTACCGTACAGCCTGTACTGAGCGACCTAGAAACTGAACTTGAAGAAGCAGCTTCTGCACTGGGCGCAAACCGCTTTCAGATCGTGACCAAAGTGATCTTACCTATTCTATTTCCTGCGCTGTTAACAGGTTTTGCTCTGGCATTTGCTCGTGGTGTGGGTGAATATGGATCGGTGATTTTTATCGCAGGTAACCAACCCTTCAAAACTGAAATTGCGCCATTGATGATCATCTCTCGTCTTGAGGAATATGATTATGCAGGCGCGACCACGATTGCAGTCGTGATGCTGGTGATTTCTTTTGCCATTTTATTCTTAATTAACTTGGTTCAAGCATGGGCAAGTCGCCGTACAGGGAGAACTGCACGATGAATACGAACAGTAATGCGCTTGCGGAAAAATTACAGTCGCGTGATGCAACGCGTGAACCGACATGGGTTCGTTATACCCTGATCATCATTGCTTTAATTTTCTTCTTAAGCTGCCTGATTCTGCCATTGGTTTTGGTTTTCGTTGAAGCCTTTAAACAAGGTGTTGGCGTTTACTTCCAAGCACTGGTTCATCCAGATACATTATCAGCAGTAAAACTTACGTTACTGACAGCTGTGATTGCCGTACCGTTGAACGTCGTCTTTGGTGTAGCTGCGGCATGGTCTGTTGCCAAGTTTAATTTCCGTGGTAAATCTATTTTAACCACGATTATTGATATGCCATTTTCAGTCTCTCCAGTTATTGCTGGCTTAATGTTGGTATTGATTTTTGGTACTCAAGGTTGGTTAGGCGGCTGGCTGATGGATAACGACATCAAAATTTTATATGCCGTTCCAGCCATTGTCCTTGCCACTGTGTTTATTACCGTTCCTTTTGTGGCACGTGAGTTGATTCCATTAATGGAAGCTCAAGGGACTGAGGAAGAAGAAGCAGCTATCGTATTGGGTGCTTCAGGCTGGCAGACTTTCTGGAAAGTGACACTTCCAAATATCAAATGGGGCTTAATCTACGGCGTGATTCTATGTAATGCACGTGCAATGGGTGAGTTTGGTGCTGTTTCTGTAGTTTCAGGTCACATTCGTGGCGAAACCAACACCTTACCGCTACACGTAGAAATCCTTTATAACGAATATACCTTTAGTGCTGCTTTTGCTGTGTCTTCACTATTAGCGCTCTTGGCGATTGTGACCCTGATTTTAAAAACATGGGTTGAACTACGTCAGGAACGACAAGACAAGCGTAAAGAAGATTCACAAGTTTCTTAAGGAATGACCTCATGAGTATTCAAGTAAAAAATATTGAAAAACACTTTGGTGCATTCCATGCACTTAAAAATATCTCTTTAGATTTCCCTGATGGCCAGCTCGTTGCGCTGCTTGGCCCATCAGGCTGTGGTAAAACTACTCTGCTCCGTATCATTGCAGGACTTGAATCTGCTGATGGCGGTCAAGTGATTTTAGAAGGTGAAGATGCCACTAAAGTTCATGTCCGTGAACGTGAAGTTGGTTTTGTATTCCAACATTATGCACTATTCCGCCATATGACCGTATTTGACAACATTGCTTTTGGTTTACGCGTACGCCCACGTGCAACGCGTCCAAATGAAGCTGAAATCAAAAAACGGGTTACTCGTTTACTTGATCTTGTTCAACTTGGTTTCTTGGCTGACCGTTACCCTGCACAACTTTCAGGTGGTCAACGCCAACGTATTGCCTTAGCACGTGCATTAGCGGTTGAGCCGCGTGTGTTATTACTGGATGAACCTTTTGGTGCATTGGATGCCAAAGTTCGTAAAGAATTACGCCGCTGGTTACGTACCTTGCATGACGAACTCCACATCACCTCTATTTTCGTGACCCATGACCAAGAAGAAGCGCTTGAAGTGGCCGATCAAATCATTGTGATGAATAAAGGCAACGTAGAACAGATAGGCTCGCCACGTGAAGTTTATGAAAAACCTGCAACACCGTTTGTATTTGACTTTTTAGGTCAAGCCAACCGTTTTGAAGGTCAAAATAGCAATGGCCTTTTTCAAATTGGTGAAGACCGAATTTTGTTGCCACAAAATGCCAATGCACCGCAAGGCAATGTCATTGCCTTTGCTCGTCCGGATGAACTGCGTATTCATGCACAGCCGCAAGAAAATGCCATCCAAGCGACTTTTGTACGTGAGCTTTGGATTGCAGGTAAAGTCATTGCTGAACTGCATGACCGCCAAGGCAATCTGATCGAAATTTCATTAACGGCTGATGAAGCGAAAGCGCATCAATTCCGCCCAAATCAAACGGTATGGTTAAGTGCAACGAACTTGCATTTATTTGAAAACCAAGTTGCATAAAACAAAAAGTTGGGGCCTTCACAAGCCCCACTTGCTTTTAAGGTAAAATAAAATTATGAATTTCCAACAATTAAGAATTATTCGAGAAACCGTACGTCAGAATTTTAATTTAACAGAAGCATCTGCTGCACTTTACACCTCGCAGTCTGGCGTGAGTAAACACATCAAAGATTTAGAAGATGAACTTGGTGTACAGCTGTTTATTCGTAAAGGTAAACGTCTACTCGGTTTAACCGAACCAGGCCAGTCATTATTGGGTATCGTTGAACGCATGCTCGTGGATGCTGACAATATTAAACGTCTGGCAGATGACTTTAACAAAGTAGATGAAGGGACATTGACGATTGCGACCACACATACGCAAGCACGTTATGTCTTGCCGCCGATTGTGAACCAATTTAAAAAAGAATTTCCAAAAGTTCATCTAATTTTGCAACAAGCAAGCCCTATTGAAATTACAGAAATGCTCCTTCAAGGTGAAGCGGATATCGGGATCGCAACCGAATCATTAACCAATGAAGATAACCTGGCAAGCGTGCCTTACTACAACTGGCAACACAGCATCATTACGCCTAAAGAGCACCCACTGACCCAAAAATCAAATATCACCATTGAAGATTTATCGAACTATCCAATTATTACCTATCACGGTGGTTTTACAGGTCGTTCAAAAATTGATAAAGCCTTTGAAGATTCAGGCTTTGATGTTGATATCGTGATGTCCGCACTTGATGCAGACGTTATTAAAACCTATGTTGAACTTAATATGGGAGTGGGTATTGTCAACGATGTGGCATATGACCCAGAACGAGATTACCGTTTAAAACAAATTCCTACCGATATTTTTGGTGTTAATACCACTTGGATTGCTGTTCGCAAAGGACATTTACTACGCGGTTATGGCTATGAGTTTATTTCTTTATGTTCACCAGATGCCGACATCAAAGCGTTGAAAAAAGTCGCTTACCCAGAAGACTGATAGGCCAATTAACGAATTAAAGAGGACACCTGCTGTCCTCTTTTTTTGGTAAACACATATTTTATCTAGGTTTTCTTGGCTTTATTTTTAATTGTGATTAAAATACATCCAACACAATAAAAATTAAAACCTCATTACTTCCGACCCATAAGCCAGTACTTTATGAAAAATCAATTCGTCGCAGTGGCAGTGGGTATCGTCTGCCCCATACAAATCATGTATGCAGCAGGGATAGAAAACTCGGATCAATCGATCTCGGCCTTTCTTGAACCCGGAAATTATACTGAAGCCAGTTTCGCTTATGTTGATGCTCAAATTGACGGGAAAGTGCAGAACCAAGCTTCAATTAGTGAACTAGGCGTAACTGATTTTTCTACAGGGAATCTCGCCCATCAACAATTTTCTGGGAAATTGGCACTCAAAATTCAAGCACATGAAAATATTTCTGCGGGAGTAATTTATGAGCAACCTTTTCATACTGATATCAGTTATCAATATAGTCCTCGCTTACCAGATAGCTCAAATATCGATATTGAAAGCGCCGATATTAACTTTAGAACGCATAACCTAACTGGGCTGGTAGGCTATCAACCCAATAAAAATTGGAATATTTATAGCGGTTTAAGCCTACAAACATTTAAGGGTGATTTAAAAATTTCTGGGCAACAATATGCTGCTCTCAATGGCTACCATGCCGATTTTAAACAAGATGAAGCGCTCGGTTGGCTGCTCGGATTCAGTTATCAAATCCCTGAATATGCTATTAAAACTAGCCTAACCTATCGTTCAAAAATCAAACATGAAAATAAGGCCTCTGAATCAACTTTATATTCAAATGGTCCTTTTCAATTAGTACCAGACACCCATACCTCTATTCAAACGCCACAAAGCGTCAATTTTGAATTTCAAACAGCCATTAGCCCACACAATGTTGTTTATGGCACAGTTCGGTGGATTAATTGGAAAGATTTCAACATTCAGCCACCGCAGTTTAATGCCGTGCTTCAGTACGCAGCACTCGATCCACAATACCATGATTTAGCTGATATCCAATTGGTGGAATATCAGAAAGATCAATGGTCAGGAAAGTTAGGGATTGCACATCAATTGAATCCGAGTTGGCTCGCTGCTGCAGAGTTTATTTGGGACAACGGGACAGGAAATGCGGCGTCTACCTTAAACCCAAGTGATGGCTATCGAGGTTTAGGTTTAGGTATGATGCATAAATTTAACCCGAACAATTTTCTAGCGACTGGCCTGTATTATATGAAACTCTCAAAACCATCGAATACTGAAACATCTCATATTTCAGGTCTTGCAAGTGTCTCAGACAATGATGCCATGATCTATGGTCTGAAATTTGGTCACAGATTTTAAACGCTTTCTAAAAACAAAAAAAACGAGCCGAAGCTCGTTTTTTTATTTCAGTAAGAACTTACCAATGGTAGCTCACACCTACTTTACCTACTGGAAGCCATTCGTATTTGTCATCTTGTTCGATGCTACGTTCATGGTCAGCAAGTAATTCGCGGTCAGCAGCAGTACCACCAACAGCCGTTAATTTTGCAGTTGGGTTACCAGTGTAATAAGCACCTACTTCACCGAATACGCCCCAGTTTTTATTCAATTTTGGTGCAAAACCAAGACCTAGGTATGGTGCGATATCGTTATCGTAAGATACTTTACCGTTTAGACGTTCGAAAGAAGTTTCTTTACCATCAATTTCGATTTCACCGCTTTTCGCTGTTGATTTCAAGCCATATTCAGTGTCGATATAACCTACACCCGCAGCAACATAAAGACCTTGAGCCCATGGATTAGCACTTGCACCCCAAGGACGTACTTCTGCATTTAAGTAACCAACTTTGTTATCCATATCCATGTCGTATTTTACGCCATCGACAGATAAGTCATCTGACCATGAAATATCACCACCGTTATAACCTAATGCAAGGCCGACGTATGGGTTCGCAGTCCAAAGTAACGCACCACCATAACCAGTCGTACCCACTTCTAGACGAGCGCCAGTTGGGATAAGTTGGTTTTGATCAAATGCATAGCCATCATGAACTACAGAGGTATCTGCCATTGCAGTACCTGCAGCAGTAAGTAGAGCAGCTACTGTTAATAAACGTAATGATTTCATGTGTTTCTCCTCAAAATAAACTGTTATTCAGATTTTACAGACTTGTTATATGGCACATGTTAAAAGGAAACACAGCTCAACATTTATGCAAATTTACTGATTTTTTGTTAACTTTTGATACATTTAGATTTTAATATTGATTAATAAAGAGTTTTTGTTTCATTTTTTTAAATATAATAATGATGTTAAGGAACAATTCTGTATATTTTGTGTATTTTTTATACAAACCTTATGAAAATGCTAAATTCATCACTCTTAATTTCTTGGTTTTAGTGCTTGCTTAATAATTAATTCCGATCCTAGACCGATTTACCATCTATTTTTAACTCGATTTAGTGTAAAATCTTGGAAAATTTTTTTCTGGATGGAAGAACATGTCTCAGCTTTCAACAATCATTGAACAAGCGTTTGAAGACCGTGCTAATTTCACTGCAGCTGACTGTCCTGCTGAAGTACGTGCAGCAGTAGAAGAAGTGATCGCTGGCCTAGATAACGGTACATTGCGTGTTGCTGAAAAAATTGATGGTGAATGGATTGTTCATCAATGGGTGAAAAAAGCCGTTTTGCTTTCATTCAAATTGAACGACAACAAACCAATGGAAGCTTGTGACTTACGCTTCTATGACAAAGTTGACACTAAGTTCTCTGACTGGACTGAAGAACAATTTAAAGCTGCTGGTGTACGTGTAGTACCACCTGCTGTAGCACGTAAAGGTTCTTTCCAAGCAAAAAATGTTGTATTGATGCCTTCATATGTCAATATTGGTGCATATGTTGACGAAGGTACAATGGTTGATACATGGGCAACCGTTGGTTCATGTGCTCAAATTGGTAAAAATGTTCACTTATCTGGTGGCGTTGGTATTGGTGGCGTTCTTGAACCACTTCAAGCGAATCCAACAATCATTGAAGACAACTGCTTTATTGGCGCTCGTTCTGAAATCGTTGAAGGTGTGATCGTAGAAGAAGGTTCTGTGATTTCAATGGGCGTATTTATTGGTCAATCGACTAAGATTTATGACCGTGAAACTGGCGAAATCCATTACGGTCGTGTTCCTGCTGGCTCTGTTGTGGTTTCTGGTAGCCTGCCGTCTAAATGCGGCAAATACAGCCTATATGCTGCAGTAATCGTGAAAAAAGTTGACGCGAAAACTCGTGCGAAAACAAGCTTGAACGAATTATTACGCGAAGACTAAGTTTTATTTCAGCGGAGCATTCGTGTTCCGTGGAGCTTCTATCGCTCCTCGTCTCTACGGTTAGCAATAATCGTAGAGATTTTTTGTTTTTTTATATCTGGTTAATTTTGTTATGAGTACCCTTCGATCTTCCGCTATTCCTGTTTCTGATCCGTCTGCGGGTTTACGTATTACGGAGATTTTTTATTCATTGCAAGGTGAAGCCAATACCGCAGGTTTGCCTACGGTCTTTATCCGCTTAACGGGCTGTCCGTTACGTTGCACTTATTGTGATACAACCTATTCGTTTGAAGGCGGTGAACGCCAATCATTAGAAGAAATTATTCAAACCACTTTAGATTTTAAAACCCCTTATATTTGCGTGACGGGTGGTGAGCCGCTTGCTCAACCGAATGCCCTTCCCCTCATGACTCGTCTGGCCGATTTAGGCTGCGAAGTGTCTTTAGAAACCAGTGGTGCTTTAGATGTGTCTAAAGTTGACCCGCGTGTTTCAAAAGTTATGGATTTAAAAACCCCGACATCGGGTGAAGTTGCACGAAATTTGCTTAGCAACTTCGACCATTTAACGCCACATGATCAGATCAAATTTGTGATTTGTAATCGTGAAGACTATGAATGGTCAAAACAGCAAGTTGATCGCTATAAGCTAAACGAAAAAGTCAGCACCATTTGGTTCTCTCCGGCCTTTGCCGTTGAAAAAGGTGCTGTTCGTTTGCCTCAGCTTGCACGTGATTTAGCACAATGGATTTTAGAAGACCATCTCCCTGTTCGCTTCCAATTGCAATTACATAAATTGCTTTGGAACGATGAAACTGGTCGTTAAGTTTTAAAGAATTATTTGGAGTAATGCATATGCGCCCTCGTGCCATAGTTTTATTGTCTGGCGGCTTAGACTCAACCACTTGTTTAGCTTGGGCTCAAGCGCGTTATGAATGTATCGCCTTGAGTTTTATGTATGGTCAACGTTCTACGACAGAACTAGATGCTGCTCGTGACTTAACTAAGCAGGCTGGTGTAGAACATCGTGTTATTAATATCGATTTAGGTAACTTAGGTGGCTCTGCATTAACTGACCATAGCATTGAAGTTCCTGATCATGAACAAGCCGGTATTCCTGTAACTTATGTACCAGCGCGTAACACGATTTTCTTGTCATATGCTTTAGCTGCGGCGGAAGTTTTTGGTGCAGAAGCGATTGTCATTGGGATCAATGCAGTTGATTACTCAGGCTATCCAGACTGCCGTCCAGAGTTTATCGAAGCATTTGCCAACATGGCTCGCCTTGCAACGAAGGTTGGCGTTGAAGGAAAACCACTTAAATTTGAAACACCTCTGTTACATTTATCCAAAGCAAATATCATTCGCTTAGGTATAGAACATGGCGTAGACTACAGTCAAACGGTGTCTTGCTATCAAGCAGATGACCAAGGTCGTGCTTGCGGTAAATGCGATAGCTGCCGTCTTCGTAAACAAGGTTTCGTTGACGCAGGTGTTGAAGATCCGACACGTTACATACCGAAATAACAAGGTAGGGTTTATGAAAAATTTAAAATCAAACATTATTCTTTCTGCTGCTTTCTCTGCAGCTGCATTGTTTGCTTCAGTTGCACACGCTGACAACGACAAGCTTCAACAAGCATATAAGAGCACTAACGTAAAATCTTCGTTAATTAATGTTTGTAAAGAAGAAACTGGCAAAGGTAAAAAACTAACTGCCGCTGAAGTTAGCAAATACTGTACTTGTGCTGTTGAAGCAGATGGTCGTTTAACCAATGCTCAAAAATGGGAAATCCAAAGCACAATCAACCAGAAGAAAAGCCCTGCAACACTCGCTTTTGTTCAAAAACAAAATAAAGACCTTCAAGCATGTTTCGGTCCTCAGTTAACAGGTAAATTAAAAACTTTAACTGAAGAAGCAATGAAATCTGCTCAAGCGAAAAAATAATTTTTCGTCTCAAAAAAGCCTGCAATTGCAGGCTTTTTTATTGCTTTAAGTTCAAAGTAAATTCTGTATGATGGTCATATTTCACATACTTTGTTTAAGCCCGTTTAGGGATAAGACATGAAAAAGGAAATCTTCATGACTGAAATTAGCTTACCAAATCA
Organism: Acinetobacter sp. YH12086; assembly: GCF_013419345.1. Classification (NCBI taxonomy): domain Bacteria; kingdom Pseudomonadati; phylum Pseudomonadota; class Gammaproteobacteria; order Moraxellales; family Moraxellaceae; genus Acinetobacter; species Acinetobacter sp. YH12086. The sequence continues at coordinate 110,879 of NZ_VPAF01000003.1, read as the reverse complement.
AACCTTCCCAACCACCTCAGGTGAAGTCAACCTTGCAGAACTCAACAATGACTGGCTGATCGTCTACTTCTATCCTAAAGATTCAACACCGGGTTGTACGACGCAAGCCATTGGGTTTTCATGCTTAAAAGATCAGTTTGATGCGCTTAATACCCCAATCTACGGCATTTCTCGTGACTCGGTTAAAGCCCATCAAAACTTCACTGAAAAGCAAAATCTAAGCATTGATTTAATCAGTGATAAAGAAGAAGTGCTATGTCAGCATTTTGACGTGATTAAAGAAAAAAATATGTATGGCAAAAAGGTCATGGGCATCGAACGCTCAACCTTTATTTTCCATCATGGCAAGCTGGTGAAAGAATATCGTAAAGTCAAAGCCGCAGGCCATGCAGAACAAGTCCTAGAAGATTTAAAAGCATTACAAGCAGCATAAAAGTAATGATTTGAGCCTGCTCCTTTAGGAATGGGCTCAAACTTAATAAGAAGCTTCTAACTAGAGCAATAATGAGGCTGCAATTCCCCACATCACAACGCCAATAATAAAATCTAAAACTTTCCATGCCTTTGCACTTTGGAAGAGCGGTAATAAATAGCGCGCACCAAATCCGAGGACAAAGAAAAATACCCATGAGGCTGTGATTGCCCCAGTCGCAAAATAGACTGCGGTCGAGTCAAACTTCGTGGAAATAGATCCAATCAGCACAACCGTATCGAGATACACATGTGGATTCAACCACGTTAAAGCCAAGCAGATCAGTACCAGTTTCAATAATTTGGTTTCATTCTTTTCACTGGGCGCTAAACTGCTCGAAGTTTTAAAGGCTTGCAGAAAATGTTGTGCTCCATAAACTGCTAAAAAGGTTGCGCCCAAATATTTCGCAACACTCACAATTTCCGGATGACTTTCAACCAATTGGGAGAATCCGAGCACTCCCAGTAAGATGAGTATCGAATCAGAAGTAGCACAAATAGCGCAAAGCCAAAAGACATACTGCTTTTTTAACCCCTGCTTGAGAATAAACGCATTTTGCGCACCAATCGCGATAATTAGGCTAAATCCAACTGCCAGCCCTTGTATATAACTGTGCAACATTTTTAACTACACTTTCAAAGCTTTAAATGAATGTTGCTATTATCCAAGCTTATTGCTAAAAATAAGTATTTCTAAATAAATATCAATATAACTAAGTTTTTCTTAGTTTATAAAATTTCTAATGCTCATAGGTGACTCATGTTACAAAGCAAACATAGTGAAGCTTTTCTTGCAGTTGCTGAAACAGGAAGCTTTGAACAAGCGGCACTGCGTTTAAACATTACGGCATCTGCGGTCACGCTCAGACTGCAAACCTTAGAAAAGAAATTAGGTCATGTACTCATTGTGCGTGAACGGCCCTGCCGCCCAACACTCGCAGGCCAATCTTTATTGCATTATTTACAACACAGCAAATTATTAGAACATAATTTTCTGCAAAATCTAACAGGACAAACGGCGAATGCTTTCTATCAAGTCAATATTGCAACCAATGCTGACTCACTTGCGACATGGTTGCTTCCGCTACTCAAAGATCTCTTAATTGAAGAAAAAATCGTTATTCATTTTCAGGTCGATGATCAGTCACAAACACATCATTTATTAGAAGCAGGACTGGTCAATGCCTGTGTCACAACAGAATCGGAAGCCATGAAAGGCTGCGTTGCAGAATATCTGGGAGAAATGCATTATCGCTTTGTAGCAACCCCTGATTTTATCCAAAGATGGTTCGGTAAAGGCGTGACGCGAAATGCGTTAAGGGCTGCGCCTGCACTGATTTTTAATGAGAAGGATGACCTGCATACGCAATCGATTCAGAAAAATTTCGGGCTCAATCCTTCACAATATCCGCATCATTTCATTCCCTCTTCAACTGCATTTTTTGATGCCATTACGATGGGCTTGGGCTATGGATGGTTACCCGACTATCAAAGCAAAGACTTATTAGCAGCGGGAAAATTGATAGAGCTTTCAACAGAACTCAGTATTGATTTAGCCTTGTATTGGCATCATTGGAACCAACAATCAATTCAATTACAGAAAATAACTGCTTTTATGCTACAACACGCCAAAGATCATATGTGTTGAAGCCAGCAAAATAGGGTTATTCAATCCGCCATTGGCCTTTGAGTTGTATTAATACTTGCTCCCCTACACCACCAAGTGCTTTACGCATACCAAAATCACTACGTTTAATGGTTGCTAAAGATTGAACATCCAACACTTTTGGATTTTGTGGACTAGGGACAAGTGTGGTATCAAAGATCACAGGTTTAGTGATACCACGAATGGTGAGATCCCCTCGAATCATATACTTGGCATAAGCGACTGGTTCGATTTGTTTACTGAAAAACTTCACGTGCTTAAATTCAGCAGCATCAAAATATTCGCTCCCCAAGATTAATCCTTTCAAGCTTGGGTTACTAAAACTGATGCTATCCACATCTAACACTAAATGCGCTGAACCTTTATGCGGAACTTCAGGATCAAACTTAAGATTCGACTGAACCTTATTAAAGCGTCCTTCAACAATAGATAAGCCCACAGATTTAATGCCAAATGTGACCTGACTATTAGGCGTTAGCGTCCATTCAGCAGCATGTAGGGGCAATACGCAGCATAAAGCGAAGGCTCCCATATATTTTGCTAACGTTCCGTGACGCAAATTCATGTTTTTCTCCTGAATAAAACACAGCCTAAAATCACTACAATGTTTATTTTTTTACTCCATTGTGGTGCTAGAAATTTAGCGTTTTTTATAGCAGATTTGTTTTATCCTGAGTCATAAATTTGTGTTGAAGTTGTTTATAAATGTCTGTCTGTTGAAATTTTTGCAAAAAATCAATGGTACCTTGAGGAAAGGCATCTCTTTCAATTTCACCACGAAAATACGCTTCACGTACTGGTGTCGCAGAAATCGCCCCTTCTAGACTATCCAGCTCAACCATTTTCCACTCGGGGAAGAATCTTAAATAATAAGAAGAATCATCTTTAAAATGCCCGATCAAACCGACTTTTGCATTCGTTTCAACTACATCATCTACCAAAGATTTGACTAACTTTTGCCATTTTTCATCGTTATATACATCAATCACATGCACAAACTTGATTCGCTTCTGATCTTGCTCTGAAAAATTCGACAAGATCATCTGCTCACGTTCTACAGCCAAAAATGGATTTTTGATATTACGTTCATTTTGCGCCGAACCAAGCGCCAGAAGCACATATTGACTTTGTTGCAAGGCAATTTTAATGGTTTGCAGATGTGCTAAATGGAACGGCTGAAAACGCCCAATGAAAACCAAATAATCAAATGTATATTTCATATCAAATCAAACTTTTTATGAACTGAGCAGTTGTGCCACAGGCTGAAATATGCGACATAATGTCGAGCATAAAATCAAAACGAAACTTTTACGCAAGGATAGTACGATGACACTGAGCTGTATTCAACAACCCCATGAACATTTGAATGCGAATTTGGACAATGGCGTACTGACCTTAGCCATTAACCGACCTCAGGCGAAGAACGCGCTGTATACAGAATTATATCTGTGGATTGCAAAAGCATTAGATGAAGCTGATCAAGATACTTCAGTGCGTGTAGTAGTACTCCGTGGTCAAGATGCAGACTTCAGTGCGGGCAATGACATGCAAGATTTTATGAAATCTGCTGCTCAAAAAGGGCAAGCTCCAGCTTCTGAAGGCGCACCGTTCATTTTATTAAAATCTGCTGCTCAATTTTCTAAGCCGCTGATTGCTGCGGTTCGCGGTGTTGCCATTGGGATTGGTGTTACGATTCTGCTTCATTGCGATCTTGTCTACAGCGACAATACTGCCCTATTCCAAATTCCGTTTGTGAGCCTTGGTCTATCGCCTGAAGGTGCATCGAGCAAGCTATTGGTTCAACAAGCCGGCTACCATAAAGCGGCGGAATTACTGTTAACTGCTCAGAAGTTTGATAGTGCGACAGCGCTTTCAGCAAATTTGGTCAATAGCATTGAAGAAGATGCTTATGCGACAGCTGCGAAAAAAGCAGCACAGTTATCTGCACTTCCACTAGCATCTTTGGTTCAATCAAAAGCATTAATGAAACATAATGTAGATGAAATCGTGGCATGGATTGACCATGAAGCTGAAATTTTCATGGATCGAGTAGGCTCTCCAGAAATGATGGAAGCTGTTGCCGCCTTTATGCAAAAACGCAAACCTGACTTCTCTCAGTTCAATTAATGTTTTAATGGAACTAAAAAACCACTCATATTTGGGTGGTTTTTTTCATCTCAGCCCCAATCTATTTTCTAAATTAAAAAACTGGATGTTTCCACATGACTGCAGTATCACAAACTGAAACTAAACCTGAAAAGAAACGCTACTACGAGCCTGCGCCTGAAGGCATCGATATCGAGAATTTTAAAAAAGTTGTACAAAGCCGTCGTTCTGTACGTAAGTTTACCGACAAGGCCATTCCAAACGACGTTTTAGATGAATGCTTAGACCTCGCCTTGCTTGCACCCAATTCATCGAATTTACAACCGTGGACATTCTATGTCGTTCAGAACCCTGCAAAGAAAAAACAATTGGTGAAAGCTTGCTTAGGGCAATTGGCAGCGAAAACCGCTGCGGAATTGATCGTCTGTGTCGCGCGTACCGACCGTGTAGATGAAATGGCAAAACGGAATATTTCGGAATTTCCATTTCCTGAAGCACCTGCAGCGGTGCAGAAGTATTACAAGTTTATTCCTTATAACTATAAAACAGGTTACTTAAACGCACTAGGTAACTTTAAGAAAGTAGCTTTCAAAGTTGCACGTACACTGGATAAACAATTGCCTGTAACAGCTTTTAATGAAGCAGATGCCAAACTTTGGGCGAGCAAAACCACAGCATTGGCTTGTGAAAACTTAGTTTTGGCTTTACGTGCCTATGGTTTTGACAGTTGTATGATGGAAGGTTTTGATGAACCTTTGGTGAAGAAGATTTTAGGATTAAATGCCCAGCAATACCCAGTGATGGTGATTGGTGCAGGTGAACGTGCTAAAGATGGTGTGTTCTTCCCGCAGTATCGTTTTGATCGTGAGCTGTTTATTCAGAAAATATAATTTGCTTTCAAAAGAATAGTCACAACCACAATTAGCTACGTGACTTTAGTTTATAACGCGTAGGTATTACGTTACTTTGAAGGATCAAAGTAACCAAAATCCCTTGTTAGACAGAAGATTCATCCTTGAATCTCTGTCTAACGGGTGACATCCATGTCACCCTTCGTGTATCTACTTTTTTCTATAACTTAAAAATTTAAAAGCATCATTAAAATTGAATATCCACCATTTGAATAAACTCAAATGCCGGCTCTTCATAAGGATGACTTGCTTTTAAAGCCCTCGCTACCGCACTTGCCTTTTCTTCAGGCACGATGGTTTCCACTCGCCATTCAGGGATAGACTCTAGCTGCTCCAACTCACCAATAAATGGATTTGCACCTTTTACAGGTTTAAATTGCCCCTTCCCTAAAAATTGCCAAGCACAGTGTTCATAGTTTCCTATACCACCTGCTCCTGCTTCAAATACGGCCAGTTTAGTCGACTCTAGGTGAGACTCAGGTACATAATAAATCAGTTTTAACATTGGTTATTCCAGACGCTATTGTGCAGTTACATAATTTAAAGCACTGTAAATCATTTTCAATGCAACATTATTCGATGCATTCGGATAGGTTGCATATAAACCTAGTTTCGGTAATTCCACATCTGTTTGAATGACTTTGACCGAATCATTTAAAAACTTCAGTAAATACTCGGGCACAAAACTCAGGCCCATGCCCATATTAATCAAATTTAAATGCTGCATGACATTTGTTACCCACAGCATATGATCATGTTGATGCTGATCAAAAGGAATCAAGGCATTTAAGGTATCGTAAAACACAGGAGAAGCATTTTGCTCACACATAATAATGGTGTGATTTTTTAATTCTTGAAGTTTTAAGATTCGATCTGATGGATGCAGATGCGCTGCACCGACTAGATAGATCTGCTCACTTAAAACCTGAATATTGGTAAAGTCGTCATGACTTAAGTGATAACGAGTAAAGCTAATATCCAATTCAGTATTTTTTAGTTTTTGAATCTGCTCTGTACACGTCAAGCTATGTAAATGAATTTTCAAATCAGGGATATATTGTTTTAATTGCGCCAAAATACTCGGCATAATTTTCAATTCTGCAACATTTAAAAAGCCAATATGTATTTGATTATTTTTGGCTTGCGCCACGTGGCGAGCTGCTGCTATAGCTTGTTTGGCATTTTCTAGTGCTTGCTCTGCATATTTCAGAAAAGCCTGCCCCTCATCGGTCAGTAAGACTTTTCGGGCAGAACGTTCAAATAATTGCACCCCAACCTCCTGCTCTAAGTCTTTAATTTGCTGACTGAGCGATGGTTGTGCTGTAAATAGTTTTTCCGCTGCCTTAGTGAAACTCTGTTCTTTCGCCACCGTCACAAAATAACGTAAATGTCGTAATTCCATTCGCTTCACTCCACACACTCACTACATCACCCGTGTCATGCAGTCAAAATACCAATAGATCTATAGTTTATATGAATATCCATTCTACTCGGAAAATCATTTGCCTAGACTGCGGACTATTCCAAGTTTGCGCTTCACATACACATAGAGTTTTGTATGACACAGCAATACGATACCGATGTTCTGATTATTGGCACAGGGCCTGCAGGTTCTACTTTAGGTTTGGCCTTGGCAAATTACGGTATTCAGGTTCAGCTTTTTACCCAATTTAATTGGTTAGCCAATAGTCCGCGTGCCCATATTACCAACCAACGTGCGATGGAAGTGTTACGTGACTTAGGTATCGAAGAACAAGTTCTCGACATTGCCACACCTTGGGAACAAATGGGTGAAAGCCTCATTACCACCAGTCTTGTCGGTGAAGAAATTGCCCGCATGAGTGCTTGGGGAACGGGTGATGAACGTCATGGCGATTATATTAAAGGCAGTCCTTGTCCATTGGTCGATCTCATTCAGCCGAAAATGGAAGCTTTATTAGTAAAAAATGCGGCTGAACGTGGTGCGATTTATAATTTTAATACTGAATATTTATCACATATACAAGATGAACATGGCGTAACAGCAACATTCCTTAATCGCATTACCCAAACTGAATTTAGCTTACGTGCCAAATATTTGGTCGGTATGGATGGGGCAAAATCCAGAGTCCTTGAACAGCTTGATTTACCCCTTGAAGGGGTAATGTCTCGTGCAGGTACAGTCTATGTAACCTTTAAAGCTGATCTTTCCAAATACGTGCAACACCGCCCTGCTATTTTGCAATGGATTGTTAACCCTGAAGCCAGCTTTGGTGATCTGGGTATGGGCTTACTCCGTGCCATTACACCTTGGAATGAATGGATTATGGGTTGGGGCTTTGATATTTCCAAGGGCGAACCACAAGTCACCGAAGAACAAGTTCGTGCGCGTCTAAATGCCTTTGTCGGTGCTGAAGTTGAAAATGTCGAGATTCAAAAACTGTCTTATTGGTATGTGAACCAAACATGGGCAACTGAATACTCGAAAGGTCGTGTATTCTGCGGCGGTGATGCGGTACATCGTCATCCACCATCAAGTGGCTTAGGTTCAAATACCTGTATGCAAGATGCTTTTAACCTCGGTTGGAAATTGGCATATGCCATTAAAGGTTGGGCTGCTCCTACTCTACTTGATTCTTATACATTAGAGCGTGCGCCTGTTGGCAAGCAAATCGTGGCGCGTGCCAATCAATCTCGCTTTGACTATAAGCATCTCAAAGAGGTATTTGGTTTTGACCAAGGCATCACAACTCAAGCTCAAATGATGCAACGTATTTTTGCGAAAGATGAACAAGCTGCAGAAATTCGTCAAAAGCTATATCAAGCCTTAGAAATTAAAAACTTTGAATTTAATGCCCAAGGTGTAGAGTTGAATCAGCGCTATACATCCAATGCCATAATTGCTGAATCTGAGCCCGAGATCTTTGCCAAAGATCAACAGCTTTACTTGCAAGCAACCACGCGTCCAGGGGCTAAAGTTCCACATACTTGGATTATTGATGCCAAAGGCGATAAGCAATCAACTTTAGATATTACAGGGCATGGTCGTTTCACCCTACTGACAGGTCTTTCAGGCAAAGGTTGGAAATCTGCTGCTGAATCGTTGAATCTACCTTATTTAGATGTGATTCAAATTGGTTCCCGTGAATACCGTGATGTGTACGGTACGTGGAATGCTAAATCTGAAATTCATGAATCAGGCACTGTCTTAGTTCGTCCAGATGGTTATGTGGCTTGGCGATACCAAGACAGTACCAATACTGCTTTTGATTTTGAAAATACGTTGAAGGCGGTGTTAAAACAGATTCAATTGGCTGTTTAATCAAAAAAACCACCTTCGGGTGGTTTTATTAATTCAATATTTTAGGATTTTTCTTTCCAACAATGTTGTTTTTTTTCTACACCTATTTCAGCTTTATCTAACAACAATACTAAATTTTGTGTTCGATTATTTGAACTTTTTGGCACAAAACTATTTTGACTATATCCATTTTTATAAACGCAAATCGACCAACTATATTTTGCTGGAAATATATGAATAAATTGCAAACTTTTCTCTGCAGAAAATGTAGCAATTCCGTCCTGTGTTTTTTTTAATGTAGATTCAGTAAAAGACTTGCCTTGCCATGTTGTAAGATTTAAAAATACTTCTGCATCGTCCAACTTTTCATTTTGATCATTGATAACAGTTATATTAATTTTCGGATGCTTCGTTTTTAAAATAGGAAAGCACCCACTTAACAATGTTGACGGAAACATAAAGCCTAAAAGTAAAAATATTTTTATATCTTTTAATAATACAAATTGTTTAAAGCTCATTATTAATTTTTGCAGTTTTTTAATTATGCATTAGTTTACATAAAAAACCGCCTCACGGCGGTTTCAATTGTTCAAATATTACATCTGCAACGCATAACCCAAAAATAAAAACACCAACTGCAAACACACGACTGCACCAAAAAGCTTCCAACCCTTTTTACGCAGCGCAGACTTATCCACTGCCGAATATTCTACTATTTTAATCATGTCATCACCTCATCATGAGTGTTGATACTGAACTCGTTTACTTATCCATCTTTCTTTTATCTTGCTAGTCTTTAATCTTGCATAGTTATTGTGCATAAATTACACACTAGCATGTTTCCACAAATATAAAAGCAAAATCTAAACCAAGTTCAGTGGGAGAAATAAAAATTTAAAACCAACAAAAAACCACCCGCAGGTGGTTAAAAATCGAAAGCGATTATATGTGTAAAAATAAGCATTCACAATAATTAATATATCTTTTGGTAAATTTTAAACATAAAAAAAGCCACCCGAAGGCGGCTCTTTTCTATTATTCATCTATCTAAGATTAACCAATAAATTTACGTGCATTACGGAACATACGTAACCAAGCACCGTCTTGATCCCAATCTTCTGGTTTCCAAGAATGCTGAATCGCACGGAAGTTACGTTCAGGGTGCGGCATCATAATTGTTGCACGACCGTCTTTAGACGTTACACCAGAAATTGCTTCTGGCGAACCATTCGGGTTCATTGGGTAATGCTGCGTTGGGTTGCCTTGGCTGTCTACATAACGCAAGATCACTTGATCGCCAGCATTCAATGCTGCAATGTTTTCTGCGCTTGTAACCACACGACCTTCACCATGTGCTACAGCGATAGGAAGAATCGAACCTTCCATACCTTCTAACAGTACAGAATTTGATTTTTCAACGCGTACGTTTACAGCACGAGCTTCAAACATCTCTGAAGTATTGCGGTGGAAACGAGGCCAAGCTTCTGCACCTGGAATTAATGGTGCAAGCTGAGACAGCATTTGACAGCCGTTACAAATACCTAGGGAGAATGTTTCGTCACGGTTAAAGAATTTCTCAAATTGGTCACGAAGTTTAGGATTGAACAATACAGATTTAGCCCAACCGCCGCCTGCGCCCAATACGTCACCGTAAGAGAAACCGCCACATGCCACTAAGCCTTCAAAGTCATCAAGACTGATACGGCCAGCAAGCAAGTCACTCATGTGTACGTCTACAGTGTTGAAGCCGACTTTATCGAATGCAGCAGCCATTTCTACATGACCGTTTACACCCTGTTCACGCAGAATCACCATGTTTGGACGGCGTTCATTGATGTACGGTGCTTCGATAGGCTCGTTCAAATCAAATGTTGGTTTTGCAATTAAACCTGCATGTGATTTGTCAGCGATTAACGCATATTCTTGATCCGCAGTTTCTACGTTGTCACGTAGACGTTGGATTTGATGTGACACTTCAGTCCATGCTTGCTGTAATTCAGCACGGTCTAAGCTCAAACCATTTACAGTTAAAGTATCTGTATCATTTACAGTACCTACCACTGCAATTGCATCTTTAAGGCTAGACGCTGCAACTTCAGCTTCTAAGGCAGCCCAATCTGCTTTGCTGATTTGAAGCACTGCACCAATTTCTTCTGCAAACAAGCTTGCAGTAGATTGATCTTCAAGTGCTACACCTAGGCGTGAAGCGAACATCATTTCTGCAACAGTCGCCAATAGGCCGCCATCACCGATGTCATGGTAAGCCTTGATTAGATCACGGCTGTTCCAGTCTTGAACCAATGCAAAGAATGCTTTGAAGTCATCAAAACTGTCTACATCAGGTGTTACAGAACCAATTGCTTTATAAACCTGAGCAAGGATCGAACCGCCAAGGCGGAATTGACCTTTAGAAAGATCGATACGTACAAGTACAGACTCGATATTTTTAAGTTCAGGTGTTAATGTTTTGCGAACATCTGTTACAGGTGCAAATGCTGTGATCACGCCTGTCATAGGAGATGTTACAGATTTATCAACACCGTCATCATTCCAAGTTGTACGCATAGACAATGAGTCTTTACCTACAGGAATTGCGATACCTAAAGCAGGACACATTTCCATACCGATGGCTTTAACGCCTTCAAATAGCGCTTGGTCTTCACCCGGTTGACCTGCTGCAGCCATCCAGTTTGCAGACAATTTAATGTCACTGATCTGGTCGATTTTTGCAGACATGATGTTTGAAATTGATTCTGCTACAGATAAACGTGCAGAAGCAGCAGGATTCAACAACGCAACTGGTGGACGCTCACCCATTGCCATCGCTTCACCTGTATAACCAACAAGGCTAGTCGTTGTTACTGCAGCATCCGCTACAGGCACTTGCCACTTACCGACGAACTGATCACGTGCAACCATACCTGTAATCGAACGGTCACCAATGGTGATGAGGAACGATTTAGATGCAACAGTTGGATTCTTAAGAACGCGGTAAATCGCATCTTTCAAATCTGTTACTGTTTCAGCAGTGAAGTCATCGCCTTTACGTTCAATGGTTTCGTATGAACGGCTCATGCGTGGTGTACCACCAAGCATCACTTGCATTGGCATATCCACAGCTTTGTTTTCAAACAATGGATCTTCAACGGTTAAATGGCGCGCTTCAGTCGCTTCACCCAATACCGCAAACGGACAACGCTCACGTGCACATAGTGATTCAAAGAGTTCTAAAGATGATGGACGGATTGCCAATACATAGCGTTCTTGCGCTTCATTCGACCAGATTTCCATCGGAGACATGCCTTTTTCAAGCGATGGAATTTTACGCAGATCAAGTACCGCACCTAACTCGTGATCGTTCACAAGTTCAGGCATTGCATTTGAGATACCGCCCGCGCCTACGTCATGTACAGACACGATTGGGTTATGATCTTCCATGCGCCAGCAAGCATCAATCACTTCTTGGCAACGGCGTTCCATTTCTGGGTTTTCACGCTGTACAGATGCGAAGTCTAGGTTTTCACCCAACTTACCGCTGTCTACAGAAGACGCTGCACCGCCGCCTAAACCGATCAGCATGGCAGGACCGCCAAGTACGATTAAAAGATCGCCCGGTTGGATTGCATCTTTTTCTACATGGTCAGGACGGATGTTACCGTAACCGCCGGCAATCATAATTGGCTTATGGAAGCCTTTTACATCACCATTTACATTTTGTTCAAATGTACGGAAGTAACCATTTAACGCAGGACGACCAAATTCATTGTTAAACGCTGCACCACCCAATGGGCCTTCAATCATAATTTGAAGTGGAGATGCCATACGAGATGGTTTGCCGTAGTTTTCTTCCCAAGGCTGTTCAAAGCCTGGAATATTCAAGTTAGATACGGTAAAACCTGTTAAACCAGCTTTTGGCTTACCACCACGACCTGTTGCGCCTTCGTCACGGATTTCACCGCCCGAACCTGTTGCTGCACCAGCAAATGGTGCAATCGCTGTCGGATGGTTATGGGTTTCCACTTTCATAAGAATGTGAGCAGCTTGGCTCTTATACTTATAAACATGGTGACCTGTTTCAGCATCTTGCTTTGGATAGAAGCGTTGTGTGTCAAAACCCACAATTACAGAAGCGTTATCTTTATATGCCGACAATACATCTGTAGGTGATTCTTTATAGGTGTTTTTAATCATTTGGAACAATGACAATGGTTGAACTTCACCATCAATTGTCCATTCAGAACCGAAAATTTTGTGACGGCAATGCTCTGAGTTCGCTTGGGCAAACATCATCAATTCGATGTCATGCGGGTTGCGACCCATTTTTGTGAAAGCATCGGTTAAATAATCGATTTCTTCATCAGAAAGCGCAAAACCAAATTCAGAGTTAGCTTTCACCAACGCCTCTTTACCTTGACCCAAAATATCAATTGAGTTTAAAGGCTTTGGTTCAGTTTCAGAGAAAAGTGCCGCAGCATCTTCAATAGCATTGAAAACACTTTCGGTCATGCGGTCATGTAATGCTAGTTTTACTTCATCAGAAACAGCATTTACACCCTTCAAAGTAAACAAAACACCGCGTTCAAGGCGATGAACCGGTGTATTACAGTTGGCAAAAATGTCTGTTGCCTTAGACGACCACGGAGAGATGGTTCCAACACGTGGCGTCACTAAAATTTGGACTTCGTCACTTGCTGCTTGGTGCAATTCAAAAGATTGACCATCGTTGAGAAGCTGTAAAGCGGATTGCTGTTGTTGCTCGTTGAGCGCTTGGTCAAAAAGGTAAACCCATTGACTTTCAATTGATTGAACAGAACTAATTGACGTTAAACGTGATAATAGTTGAGTTTTCTTAAATGAAGAATGTGCAGGTGCACCGGCAACGATAAACATGCTGATTTTGGCTCCACGGGATGATCGAAAAGACCATGCCACAATGTGACTTGAGAGAGCGCATATTCTACTGTGTATTAGTTAAATCAGCTAGATGTGAAAGTGAAATTGTAGTGCTTATATCGGGAAGTTTAGGCAATAATGCTTTTATTTTTAAATAATAAAATTGAATTTAGTCGCACAGATTAACACAAAATTATCTGATTTTTTCATTTCATCCTAAGAATAATATTCAAACTAGAAAAATGTTTTATTTTTCAACAACAACTCACTTTTTAATCAAGCGTTCAAATCATATTTGAAAATTAATTTCAGGTCTAAATGTGTGAGATTTAAACCTGAAATTCATAAAGACTAAAATCAATTCACATTTGAAATTGAAACATTTTATTTATTCAAATCTGACAATAGATGTTGAATTACATTAAGGGCTAAGTTCAGTGAGTTTACATCTACACCATCAATCGTATCGCAAGCCTTGTGGTAGCACGGTGCAAATTCGAGTTCATCACCTTTCATTTGCTCATTAAATAAAATTAGTGAAGTAACGGGAACTTTCCCTAAAAATGGCAAAGTATCGCTTGCTGTTAAAGTCGTTACATCATCTTTAATCTGCATATTATTGGTTTTAAAATATTGACGCATACTTTGTTCTAATGCAGCATCCTGCGGGTGCTTAGGTAATTGACTCATGCTGTCTAAGATTGGCTGATAATCACTTTGTGCAAGTCCATTGGCTTTAAACTGTGCCGCCATTTCTGCAATTGATGAATGGTCACCATCGGCAATCATGATATTCGGATTCTTTGTTCCCACCATATCAACATTGATATAGGCTTGAATGCCTTGAAGCTGTTTCTCACTGAGTGATTTCACAAAAGCTTGTGAACCTGCAATACCAACCTCTTCCGAATCCCAAAAGGCAAGATATAGTGTGTGTTTAGGTTTTACCTTTTGCTTCGCATAGTCTTGTAATAATGCTAACAATACTGCAACGCCTGAAGCATTATCATTAATCCCCGGCCCCATTTTCACCGAATCATAGTGCGCGCCGACAATCACAGCGGTATCTTTGGATTGCCCTTCAATCTCAATCACAATATTTTGCCCAACGGTCTTTTCTCGATTTTCAAATGGCAACATTTGCGCGTGCAAGCCTGCTTTCTTGGCTTGTTCAAGAATATATTGTGCAGAAGCCAATCCACCTGCTGTACCTACTGCACGATTGCCACCATTTTGTTCCGCAATTTCTTCAAATGTTTGTAAATGATGCATCATGCTATTTTCTGATGCAGCAACATTTTGGTTTGGCTGCACTTTCGTTGTATTTTTTTCTGTATTGAAACTTGTACAACCTGACAAAAAAAATGTCACGCCCAAACTTAGTGCAGTCAAAGTAGGAAGAAATTGTTTTCTATACATTTAAATTATTCTCATTGAAAATTAAAAAATGGGATAAAAGGTAAAATTTGCTCATCTATACTAACAGCCCTTTTTTAAATTTCTGTTTTGTTTTGCATTTCATTAAGGCAAATCACTCATACATCTTTTAAGACAAGTTGTGTCGCCCCACACTAGTGCTTTTCTGCTAAGTTTGGCATTATTCAATTCAAGTAATAATTGAATAATGATAAATGACTCAAATGCGTTGGCTTGAACTTCTTTCTACAGTTCGTATTGGTAGCAATAAACACAGTTCTGAACAGGCACGTAGCCCTTTTCATAAAGACTATGACCGCATCATATTTTCGCAGAGTTTTCGACAGCTTAATCGCAAGACCCAAGTTCATCCTTTAACTCAACACGATGGTATTCACACCCGACTTACGCATTCACTTGAAGTATCTTGTATCGGGCGTTCACTCGGCATGTTGGCTGCGGAAAAAATTAAAGATGAATTGCCAATGTGGATTTCGCCTGCCGATGTTGGCGCGATTATTCAAGCCGCTTGTTTAGCACATGATATTGGCAACCCGCCTTTTGGGCATGCTGGTGAATATGCCATTCGCGAATGGTTTGATGATGCATCACATACAGACTTTTTAAAAGATTTAAGCCCAGAAGAAGAAGCCGATGTTCGTCAGTTTGAAGGTAATGCACAAGGCTTACGTTTACTGACTAAAATTGACTATCACCCAAATGATGGTGGTATGCGCCTAACTTACGCAACCTTAGGGGCTTACTTAAAGTACCCATGGCTATCCAAAACCATTGCATCACAAGGAAATACGCCTGCCAGTCAGCGTGCCAAGTTTGGCTGTTACCAAGCCGAAAAAGACATCTTGCAGCAAATTGCAGAACAACTCGGCTTAATTCAACTCGGTGAATATCATTATTGCCGTCATCCTCTGACTTATTTATTAGAAGCAGCGGATGATATGTGCTATGCCCTGATTGATTTGGAAGATGGCATTATTCTCAATATGTTGAGTTATAATGAAGTTGAGCCAATTTTCCTTGACCTGATTGGTGATTATGGTATTCCTGCCGAACTTGCAATGACGGATACCACATGGCAGCAGAAAATTGCCGCTTTGCGTGGCCGTGTGATGAAGCGTTTGGTTGAAGAAGTAACTACAGCTTTTGCACGTCATCATAATGAAATTTTGTCTGGCCAACTTAAAGGCAGTTTATTGCAATATTGCAGTGAAGATATTGAAATCGGGATTAACCGTGCCAAAGAACTGGCTCGTGATAAAATCTTTGAACATCCGCATAAGGCAGGTTTGGAAATTATTGCACACCAAAGTTTGCAAAATATTTTGGATGCCTTTATTCCACTGACCACGCCCAATAAAACTTTGAGCTTTAAAGAGCAACGATTGATGTCTATTTTACATCGTTCAGGAGCACATTTTGGTATGTCGCATTATGACAATATTATGCAAGTACTCGATATCATCTCTAAGTTTTCAGATCATCAGGCTTATAACCTTGCACAAGAACTTCAAGGTAATAAAGTTGGTTTCTTTTAAAGCTGAAAAAATGTGAAGACTAGTAATTCGCTGGCCTTCACGCTAATCTCACAACAAATTGAAATTGAGCAAATAGCTCAGACTAAACTGAAATAAAGTGAATAAATGACATGATTGGATGCTTAATTGGCGAAGTGCTGGCATTGGAAGCACCAACAGTATTACTCAATGTAAATGGTGTGGGCTATGAGATTGACACCCCACTTTCAACATTTTGCCAACTACAAAAAGGTCAAAAAATTACCCTGTGGACACATCTGGCTGTTCGTGAAGATGCACAACTGCTGTATGGATTTAGCAATGCTCAAGAAAAACTGATTTTTCGCACACTATTAAAAGTCAACGGCGTAGGCCCTAAAATGGCGCTTGGCATTCTTTCAACGTTAAGTGTTGAAATGCTGATTCACACGGTTGAACATGAAGATGTAAACACTTTAGTCAAAGTTCCGGGTGTAGGTAAAAAAACCGCAGAACGCTTGATGATTGAACTTCGTGACCGTTTTAAAGCGATGTCATCTGGCACAGTACCAAGCAATTCAACTTCGGAGCAAATCCAATTTACCGGTACTTCTGCCGTTGCAGAAGCTGAAGCTGCATTACAATCACTGGGCTACAAACCACTAGAAGCACAAAAATTAGTGAATGCTGCCAAAGGTGACTTCACCGAAGCCAGTGATATCATCCGCGCTGCCTTAAAGTCGATGAATAAATAATTTTTAGTTTCTAATGAACACTGCATCCTTTGCATTTTAGAGCTATAGACAGTATGTGAATCACGCAGGCGACAAGGATGTCGCCGTTAAACTGTGCTACAAGGACGTAGTATCAGTTTAACAAATGGGTTTTGTCACTTTTGCCCAGTCAAAAGTGAGAATCGCCTATACAATGGCATTTAAAGTTCAATCGCTTTTTGAGGCTGTTATTCTTCCACAACGATATAGAGATTAATTAAATAATTATGCAAGACCGTCTTATCAGTGGTTCAGAAAAACCCGAAGACCACTTCGACCGTGCCATCCGTCCAACATCCCTCGATGACTACATCGGGCAGCCTGTCGTCCGTGAACAAATGGAAATCTTTATCGGTGCTGCGCGTGGCCGTGAAGAAGCACTCGATCACACCTTAATTTTTGGCCCTCCGGGTTTAGGTAAAACCACACTGGCCAATATTATTGCCCGTGAAATGGGTGGCAACTTAAAATCGACATCAGGCCCAGTCCTTGAGCGTGCAGGCGATTTGGCTGCAATGCTAACTAACCTCGAAGAAGGTGATGTTTTATTTATTGATGAGATCCATCGTCTTTCACCGGTCATCGAGGAAATTCTCTATCCAGCGATGGAGGATTACCAACTCGACATCATGATTGGTGAAGGCCCTGCTGCCCGTTCTATCAAGCTCGACTTACCTGCATTTACATTAGTTGCAGCAACCACACGTGCGGGACTACTCACCTCACCTTTACGTGATCGTTTCGGGATTGTGCAACGTTTAGAGTTCTATTCCGTAAAAGATCTGACTCATATTGTGACTCGTTCAGCAAACTTAATGGATGTACCGATTACTGAAGATGGCGCACTGGAAGTTGCACGTCGTGCACGTGGTACGCCACGTATTGCCAACCGTTTATTACGCCGTGTTCGAGATTATGCCCAAGTCAAAGGTACAGGCGAAGTGACCCAAGAAATGGCGCAACGTGCTTTAGATATGTTGAATGTCGATAAAGATGGTTTAGACACTTTGGACCGTCGTTATTTATCAATGCTACTAGAGCGTTTTGATGGTGGCCCTGCAGGTGTAGAAGCTTTGGCTGCTGCTATGGCAGAAGACTCAGGGACGCTAGAAGATGTGATTGAACCGTATTTAATTCAACAAGGCTATGTCATGCGTACTGCACGTGGACGTATTGCCACCAATATGGCGTATTTACAGTTTGGGATGACGCCTCCCGAACCTAAAGATAAATAGCTGATTATTCACCAAACAACTTCAGGGAGTTAAATTCTCCCTGAATGTTTATTTAAATTTTTAAATAAATTCAATCCACTACAAACAGCAAACTAAAATGATAAATCTTGAGAATAGAATAATTAACAAAATTAATAGCGAATACATTCAAAACCTACCATTAGACAGTGCCATTGAACACATTCCCAGAGAACAACCCATCAGTTCATTTAGCCCTAAACAAATGAGTGATTTTGAAAGTTTATTCCACACTGAATACAATTATTTTATCACTGTCGAATGTGAAAACATTCTTAGCAAAGAAACTATAGAAGTAGATGAAGATAACATCTTAACTATTAAGCAATCGCCTTCTGCATATCGTATAAAAAACCTGAGCTTCAACTATACTTCTGCCCTCATTTTTATTGGGGCGTACTATCACGACGACGTACAAGTTTTGGTCAAGGAAAACTTTAAGCCAGCAAAAATTAATACATTTTATTTCAGCCTCTCATTCTTTGCTTTAGTCATACTCGTTTATGTGTTTTTCTGGATAGATCTAGCTAATAAACTTTTACTTATGTTAGTTATTGGCCTTAGCTTTTGCTGCTTAACGTATATGTATGAATCTTTAAAGGCATTACTCCCAAAGCAACAGAAAAAGAAAATGGAAGAAACTCACTTTCATATTGCGGGATATTTAGCAGCTCATCTACAGGATTTTGTCGATGCAAAATTTAAATTAGATGAACAAACAAATTAAAAGTAGTCTCTTTTTTTAAACAATAATTACAACTACGAAAGTTAAAGATTTACGTGAGTTGAAACCTTGTGCCATTGGACTGATGACTCACGGTGCTAAACTGCCCGTCATTGAAGCACTTGACGAATCATTGAATTATCGCCATTTTTAAATGCTCTAATTCTTTGCTGAAGTGCAGAACAATATTTTTCAGATTTTATAAAGACGGAACACTCTCATGGCGAATAAATTCGAATTCAACATTCGTGTATATATTGAAGATACAGATGCAGGTGGCATTGTTTACCACGCAAATCATATTCGCTTTATGGAACGTACCCGCACAGAATGGCTGCGCGCTTCAGGTGTAAACCATTATTGGCATCAAAAAGATTACAACTTTGTCGTTCATAAAATTAATGTGAAATATTCACGTCCTATATTAATGGATGACCTGATTACTGTTACAGCAAGTGTAGTTTCGTGTAAGGCTACGTCATTTGTGTTGCAACAAAATATTTATCGTGGTGATATTATGCTGGCATCAGGTGAGGTAGAATTGGCATGTATCAGTGCAGAGATGAAACCCCGTCGCCTTCCTGATGAAATACGTGAACTGATTCTGAAAGAATTGGAACAAGATTAAAAAAATTATTTGGCACATGTAGTAACTATGGCAACTCAACTAGAATCAACACTCAAAGTTTCAGACCTCATCTTACAAGCAAGTCCTGTCGTACAACTGGTAATGCTCCTGCTGCTCTTAGCTTCGTTATTCAGTTGGTATCTGATTGCCAAGTTACACATGAGTTATAAAAAAGCGCAGGCTGACGATGAACATTTCCAAAAAATCTTTTGGTCTGGCGCCGAACTCAACACTTTATACAACAATGCTCAGCTCAACTCGAAACGTGTTGGCCTTGAAGATGTCTTCTATCAAGGTTTAGGCGAGTTTTTCAAACTTAAAAAACGTAATGCCAGCGCAGAACAATCCATTGAAGGTACAGAACGTATTCTTCGCGTAGGTTTAAGCCGTGACCAAGGACATTTAGAAAATGGTTTAGGCGCGCTTGCGAGTATTGGATCGGTTGCACCCTATGTTGGTTTATTCGGTACCGTTTGGGGCATTATGAACGCTTTTATTGGTTTGGCAGATGTTGACCAAGTCACCCTTGCTACGGTTGCTCCGGGTATTGCAGAAGCATTGATTGCAACGGCCATTGGTCTTTTTGCGGCAATTCCTGCTGTACTTGCATTTAACCATTTCACAGCCAAAGGTGAAGCAGTTTATAACGATCGTGCGCTTTTTGCCGAAGAAATGGTTGCGTTATTACAACGCCAGTCTGTAGGTTCAACTCAGGACAATGACTAATGGCTATTCAACGTTCTGGACGCTTTGAGCGCATCAAAAAACCATTAAAAAGTGACATGAACGTCGTACCTTATATTGATGTCATGTTAGTTCTTTTGGTGATTTTTATGGTGACCGCACCAATGATCACGACAGGTGTTAAAGTCGACTTGCCACAAGCCAACGGTACGCCTATGCAAGCGGAAGATCGCCCTGCGATTGTTACACTTGAGGCGGATGGAACGATCAAACTCGAAGATAAAAATCATCAGAATGATGTACTCACACTTGATGAACTAAAATCTGTTTTAACTGCTTCACAAAATGAAGCGAACGAACAGAAAAAGCAAATGAGTGTCCTGATTAACGGCAGTGAATCTCGTCCTTATGGTGAAGTCATGAAACTCATGTCTGCCCTTCAAGATGCAGGTTTAACACAAGTAGGTTTACTGACTGAGCCATTAAAATAATTTATGAAAGATTTCAACAAGCCGCCTTTTAAACAAAAAGCCGTTGCGATTGGTTTCACACTAGGTGTTCATATCGTCGCTGTGGTTGGCTTACTTTATCTTGGCATGAGTAAACCACCTGAGCCCCCTAAAAAAATAACCACTGTTTTGGTAAAACCGGAAGATTTGAAACCTGTAACTCGTGAAGTCACAGAGTTTGATGAAACCGCGCATGAAAATGTAGCTGAACAAATCACGCAAACAGCAGAACCTAGCGTTGAACCAGCACCCGAGATTCCAACGGCTGCACCACCTAAACCAGCAGAACCACCTAAGGCAGATCCACAGGTTGCTGCTCAACAGGCACTCGCTGCGGCAAAAGCACAGCAGCTTGCTGAACAAAAAGCTGCGGACAATGCAAAGCGTGCTCAAGAACAAGCTAAAGCGGCTGAAGCTGCAAAACTAAAAGCACAACAAGAAGCCAAAGCGGATGCGGCTAAGGCAAAAGCAGATGCTACGGCGAAAGCCAATGCTGAAGCAGCAAAACGTAAAGCAGATGCTGATGCCAAAGCCAAGGCTGAAAAAATCCGTGCCGATGCTTTAAGAAAAGCAGAAGCTGACAAAGCCAAAGCTGCAGCAACGGCAAAAGCCAATGCAGATGCAAAAGCCAAGGCCAATGCGGATGCTGCAAAACGTAAAGCAGATGCAGACGCGAAAGCTAAAGCCAATGCGGAAGCTGCAAAACGTAAAGCAGATGCTGATGCGAAAGCCAAGGCCAATGCAGAAGCTGCAAAACGTAAAGCAGACGCCGATGCAAAAGCTAAAGCCAATGCGGAAGCTGCAAAACGTAAAGCAGATGCTGATGCCAAAGCTAAGGCCAATGCGGAAGCTGCAAAACGTAAAGCAGATGCTGATGCGAAAGCCAAGGCCAATGCAGAAGCTGCAAAACGTAAAGCAGATGCCGATGCAAAAGCCAAGGCAGATGCAAAGGCTAAAGCCGATGCCGAAGCACGCGAACGTGCAGCCAAAGAAGCCAAAGCTTCATCAGCTAAAAAAGCAGCTGAAGAAGCCGCACAGAAAAAGGCTGAAGCGAAGAAGATTGCATCTACTGCAAAGAAAGATTTTGAAAATAAAATCCGTCGTGCATGGGACACACCTTCTGACTCTGCGGGTAAATCGGCAACTGCTCGGGTGACATTATCAGAAAGTGGTTCAGTCCGATCAGTTATTGTGAACTCTAGTGACCCTGATATGAAAGCCAGTATTGAAGCCGCGGTTCGTGCTGCAGCACCGTACCCAATGCCAAGCGACCCTGATGCTAGACGTGAAGCACAAAGCTTTACCTCTACATTTAGATCTTCAAATTAAGTTTGATAAATCCCTGCATTGATTGCGGGGATTTTTTTATATTTCTTCTGAATATGGCAAACTTTGGAAAATTTATTGATTAGATGGGTTCATTCACTGATTTTTTGAATGAAACAAATTCTATTTGGTCGACACTTTTCATAAAATGACATATATATAAGTTTTACTAACTCAGCCTAATCAAGAGCTACTTATTTCTTCTAAACATTTGATTCAAAAATTAAATTTCAACTATATAGAATTATCATTTCCAATTCAAAATGTGATGTTGTCTGCACCAATTTTAAGATAAACTTCAGTGAACTCGAATAAAATCTCTGCATTTTTCACAGTGTTATAACAGTTCAGTCATATTTTCATGCTTTTAATAATTCAAAATCATGCCATTATGTGACACAACCTAATACAGACAATAACTCACATTTTTAGAGTAGTTAGCGAATGATGGAAATGACGCGTAAACATCTTCTTTGCTTAGCAATTATGACCGCTTTGAGTCCAGTTTTAATCACTCAAACACATGCACAGCTTCATCTTGAAATCACCAAGGCGCCTGAAGAGGCACCTAAAATTGCGATCGTGCCTTTTAGTAATGACTCAAATATTTATCCTGTGGTTGAAAATGACTTGAACCGCTCAGGTAAATTTACCAGTGCCTCTAAAAACTTACCTGCAACTGCAACAATAAATTCACCTAATGCAGAAGCATGGAAAGCTGCGGGCGTACCCTATGTCGTGACAGGTACATCAAAAACAACGGCAGATGGCTCTTATGAAATTCACTACCAACTGTATGATGTTGAAAAAAAACAATACCTGTTAAATGAACTACTCACTGTACCTGCTTCACGTTACCGTCAAGCAGCGCATATGATCAGTGATGCGATCTATCAAGCTTTAACTGGCATTCCTGGTGACTTCAGCGGCCGTATCGCTTATGTTCTGCGTAATGCAGCAACTCCAGATCAACGCTATACCTTACAAATTGCCGACACAGATGGGGAGCAGCCACGCACCATTTTGACTTCACGAGATCCAATCCTTTCCCCTGCTTGGACACCTGATGCTAAAAAACTAGCCTATGTTTCTTTTGAAACCAAGCGCCCTGCGATTTACATCCAAGACTTAGCAACTGGTAGCCGTGAAAAAGTTGCAAGTTTCCGTGGTTTAAATGGTGCTCCAAGCTTCTCGCCCGATGGTAAAAGCATGTTGTTCACTGCATCTATGCATGGCAACCCTGAAATTTACCAAATGGATTTACAAAGTCGTCAGCTAAAACGGATGACCAATGATACTGCCATCGACACAGAAGCGCGTTATGCCCCTGACGGTAAATCATTTATTTTTACCTCTGACCGTGGTGGCTCTCCACAAATTTATACCTACAACTTAAGTACTGAAAGCGTAAAACGTTTGACTTTCCGTGGTGCATTTAATGCCCGTGGCACTTTAAGTGCTGATGGTAAAAAATTAGCTTTGGTGCATCGTCCTAGCGGTAGTAACTATAAAGTTGCGGTTCAAGACATTGGTTCTGGTGTAACCAATATTTTAACACCAACAAGTTTAGATGAATCCCCAAGCTTCTCTCCAAATGGTCAAATGGTGGTGTATGCAACACGTGAAGCAAACCGTGGTTTGCTCTCGATCATGTCTTTAGATGGTCGTTTCCGCATGAACTTACCAAGTGAACAAGGTGAAGTTCGTGAACCAGCTTGGGCACCGAAATAAACACTGCATGATTTATTCAACAACAACTTTTTAATGAAACATCATAAATAACCATCATGGAGATCAATATGAAAGCAATGAAACTGATTGCATTACCTGTTTTAGCTACAGCATTAGTAATGACTGGTTGTGCCAGCCGTAAACCTGCAGCAGACATACAAGCAGGACAAAACCCAAATGGCTCAACCACTGTAAACACTTCAGGTTTAAGTGAAGATGCAGCACTCAATGCACAAAACCTTGCGGGTGCATCATCGAAAGGTGTAACGGAAGCGAATAAAGCATTTTTAGCGAAGCGCGTAGTACACTTTGACTACGACAGTACCGAGCTTAGCAATGAAGACTTACAAACCCTTCAAGCTCACGCTCAGTTCCTAGTTGCTAATGCAAACTCACGCGTGGCTTTAACAGGTCACACCGATGAACGTGGTACTCGTGAATACAACATGGCGCTTGGTGAGCGTCGTGCCAAAGCTGTTGAAAGCTTCCTGATTACAACAGGCGTAAGTCCAAATCAGCTTGAAGCAGTTAGTTATGGTAAAGAAATGCCAATTAATGCGGGTCATGATGAAAATGCATGGAAAGAAAACCGCCGTGTAGAAATTAACTACGAAGCGGTTCCTCCGCTACTTAAATAAGACTTGAAAAAGTCTGAGCTAAAAAAAGCACTCATTGATGAGTGCTTTTTTATTTAACCCGTATCATTTAATTTATATCGTTTCATTTGCACAGTTCTGTTGCAACGTTCTTTGCTTTAATTCAATTTAGCCCTTTAACTCAGGATAAATTCGATTAGCGGCTTTAGAACTTTAAGAAAATATCCAATTAAAAATGCAAATGAACGACTTTTAAAACGAGATCCTTAGCTTTACCAACTAGAAAATTAGCTTAACAATCCAAATCATTACGCTTCTGCTTCTGGATGTTCAGCATTTTCTTTTTCTGTTTGCATCGACTCAATGAGGTCATGTTTATTGAACTTTTTATACTCTGCTTTAGCTTCGTAACTGCTCCATGCAGCTTTTACGGTATCCGCAGAAATATCGTCTAAATTCAATCCCTCAGTTGCAGTCGGAGTCGCATCAAATTTTTGTGTGGTCATTGTTGTGCTCCCTGTCTTTCGATTTATACATTAGATTCAACATAGCATGTTATTCAGGACTTGCAAGGGTAAAATCACGACAAATAGTCTAGTTTAATTTTTCTTTTCCTTCGTTCTCATCTAAAATGTTGCACAATCACATTTTTATCATTTTTGATAAATTAATATTTGGAGTTTTCCGGTTATGTCAAATCTCACCCTTTCCCAATTTCTACAACAACAAAGTGGTAATCTTACTCCTGCATTAGCACAAGTTATTGAAACAATTGGTAATACATGCAAAGACATTGACCTTCTATTACAAAAAGGTGCTTTGGCTGGTGTATTGGGTAGCGCGCAACACGAAAACGTTCAAGGTGAAGAACAAAAGAAACTTGATGTCATTTCAAATGATTACCTCATCGATGCATTGAAAGTTCATCCACATGTCGGTGGTTTGGCTTCTGAAGAATTAGATGAATTCACTCCAGCTCAAGAAAATGGCGATTATCTTGTCTTGTTTGACCCATTAGATGGTTCAAGCAACATCGATATCAATATGTGTGTGGGCACAATTTTCTCAATTCTTCCTGCAAAAAATGCGGTAACGCAAGCTGAAGATTTCATGCAAGCGGGTGTTAACCAAGCGGCTGCAGGTTATGTACTGTATGGCCCATCAACAATGATGGCTCTAACTGTCGGTGCTGGCGTAGTCTTCTTTAC
Organism: Acinetobacter sp. YH12086; assembly: GCF_013419345.1. Taxonomy (NCBI): domain Bacteria; kingdom Pseudomonadati; phylum Pseudomonadota; class Gammaproteobacteria; order Moraxellales; family Moraxellaceae; genus Acinetobacter; species Acinetobacter sp. YH12086. Next base: position 85,190 of record NZ_VPAF01000003.1, on the reverse strand, counting down.
TTTTGATCCAGAAAGCAAAGAATTCTTATTAACTAAAGATGCGATTGCGGTTGCAGCAGACACTAAAGAATATGCAATTAATGCATCGAACCAACGTCACTGGGAAGAACCTGTAAAACGTTATATCGACGAACTTCTTGCAGGTAAAACTGGCCCGCGTGAAAAAGACTTCAATATGCGTTGGGTCGCATGTATGGTGGGTGATATTCATCGTATTCTTTGCCGTAGCGGTATCTTCATGTATCCATACGACTTCAAAAATCCGAAAAAAGCAGGCCGTCTACGTTTAATGTACGAAGCAAACCCAATGAGTATGTTGATGGAACAAGCTGGCGGTGCTTCTACAACAGGCCGTGTCCGCATTCTAGACATCCAACCAACAGAACTTCATCAACGTGTTCCTGTGATTATTGGTTCTAAAAACGAAGTTGACCTAGTTACGTCATACCATAATTAATTTCTTATAACGAAAGTCAGTATTTTTGCTGACTTTCGTGGATATCTCCCTCATGGCTCTGATTTATCTCGAATCAAAAGACAACCCTAAAATTAAACACCTCCGTGGCTTAATCGAACAAAATGCCTACCGTAAAAAACAAGGTCAAACTGTTTTGGAAGGCACACACTTGGTGTTGTCATGGTTAGACTCAAAACGTCCAATCAAATCGATTTTCACCACTGAACAAGCAATTAACCATGCTGATTTCGACCGCATTGCGGAACAATATCAAGGTGCGGTGTTCATTCTAAGTGAATCTTTATATAAAGATATCAGTACACTTGGAACATCGATTGCTTGCTTAGCGATTGTGGATTTACCAAGTTCAAGTGAAGCACTTAACTTCAGTGAAGACACCTTAATTTTAGACAACATTCAAGACCCAGGAAATGTAGGCACCCTACTCCGTTCTGCTGCAGCAGCAGGTATTGAACAAGTTGTTTGTACCAAAGGCTCTGCATCGCTCTGGTCACCGCGTGTATTACGCGCAGGTATGGGCGCACATTTTTCATTAAATACCTTTGAAAATATTGCTCTTGAAGATATTTTGACTAAATTCAAAATTCCAGTGTATGCAACAAGCTCACATCAGTCTGAAAACCTATATAGCAAAAATTTGCGCAAACAATGTGTTTGGATTTTAGGCAATGAGGGTCAAGGTGTCTCTGAGTATGCATTACAACATGCCGAAGCCGTTGCGATTCCTCAACCGGGTGGTCAAGAATCGTTAAACGTAGCCATTGCAGGCTCGATCTGTTTTTTTGAAATGGTACGTCAGCGTCAGTAAAATCGTTATTTTATTGTATTTAGCGCTTAAGCCTGAAAAAAATAGACTACACTAGAAAAAATAATAATTCTTTTTGTCAACCTAACTGTTATTTCCATCGTTATTTGTATATGAATATGGAAATAATGGTGGGTATCCGATGACAGGATTTTCCATCTCTATGGATTTAGCACCCAAAAAGTCCGAGACGCAAGACAGCAGTGTTTTAAAAAGCACGGCTGAGTCTCGCCTGAAAAACTTCATGAATGAAGTGACGGGGCGTGCTTTAGTAATGATGGAAAGTGCAACGCACGGTCAACATGGCATTGCCATGGACTTGGTGCAAGAAGCCTTTATTTCCTTACATAAAGCTTATGCTGAAAAATCCACAGAGGAATGGTATCCCCTGTTTTACACCATTTTAAATAACAAGCTGCAAGACTGGCGTCGAAAAGAAGCACGTCGTTCGCAGCCGTTTTCCCTATTTAGAAAAGTCAGCCTAGATGACGACGATGTCGAAATACAGGATGTTGTAGATGAATCTACACCAAACCCTTTCGACTTTCTGGATCAGGCTGTCACTGCAGAGGAAATACAAGATGCTATCGCAGAACTTCCAGTCCGCCAGCAACAAGCATTTATGTTGCGAGCTTGGGAAGGCTTTGATACGCATACAACTGCAGAAATTATGAATTGTTCCGAAGGCAGTGTGAAAACACATTACCACCGTGCCATTCAAGGTTTACGTACCGCTTTGGCACATTTGAATCCACATATGGGAGGATCATCCGAATGAAACAAGATGATTTCTTAAAGCAAGTAACTTCCAAACTTGATGGACTCGCACAGCACCATAAAGACAAAGCAACTGTCATGAATAACGTGCTTGAAGATATTCATCAGCGCGAAACTTCACGTTATGGTTTCTGGAAAATGTCTGGCTTTGCACTTGCAGCAGCAATTGCTGGTTTTGTCATTTTACCGAATGCGACTGTACTGTATGACAAACCACAAAATCAGGTGATTTCAACCCCTAAGCTCTCCCCTCAAATGGTGGAAGATCTTGAAATGTTGATGGTTCTGGGTGAGGACAAAGTTCCACATGGCAGCTAAAAAATTAGCAATTGCATTCTGTGCTTTTAGTTTTCTGCAAACCAGTTTTGCTGGATTTGATCGCTTTTGGATTTTTTCCAAAGATGCAGATACTCAAGTCAATGAAACTTGGGATTCGCTATCTGAAGCAGAACAACAGGCTTTAATTAAAAAGTATCAGGCACTCAAAGAGATTCCTGCAGATCAACGTGTCAGCTTGCAACAGCGCATGGATTGGTTCACCCAACTTCCGGACAGTGAAAAGCAGCGTATGCGCGAAACATGGCAAAAAATGAGTACTTTAGAACGTAAAGAACTCGCGACACGTATGCAAAAAGCCAGTCCTGATGAACGACCTGCTATTCGCGATGAGTATATCAATAAATATTTACAACCTATCGCTGTCGTACACTAATCAAAAACAACAGTGTTGTGAAAATCAAATCAATTACATTAGTTAAGCCATAAAAAAAAGCCTCTTATCGAGGCTTTTTTTATTGTCTTACTTGCTCAACCGACGCTGACGATACACACCTAAACCTATCAATGCCAACAGTCCAAATACTCCCATTGAGCCACCACCGCTAGAGGAAGAGTTGGTATTTTTCGCTGTATTCTTAAGGGTCAGGATTGCATTACTTGAGGCAATGCCGTCACTATCGATAACGCTATATTCAACAGGATAGTCAAACTGACTAAAGCCATTTTTTACTGAGAAGGTAATTTTTCCACCGTAACAAGTTTCCTTTAAATAACTTGCTGGGCAACTGCCACTATACTCAGCTTCAAAGTTTAAACCTGCTGGGATTTTCGTAAAACGAATTGGGATAATTTGACCTTCTTCATTTTTATGCCATACCGATTTACCTGCTGGCATAGATGTAACTGGACCATCACCATCATCATTAGCATTTTCTAATAAATTATTGACGGTAACAGACAAATTATTTGACGGACTAATTGTATATTGAGCAGCTTTGGCCACTGGGGTCATATTTTTAAATGCCACACGTACTACACCAGAGGATTCCGCCTGACTCCCTGTCTTTTGTTTTAGCGTATATTTACAAAAACCGTATTCGGTAGGTGCTGTTGTTGCTCCACTAGTGCGATATATAACGATTTGTTTTATTCCCGCATCCCAATCACAGTGCAGGTCATGTGGTGGATTACCTACGATACTTGCTTCGCCAGTACTAGACACCGTAATTTCACTACCAATGCCGATTGGTGAAGTCGTCACGGTATAGTTGTCAGCATTTAAGGCAATTTGTCGTGTTTCAGCACTACCATTCACAGACTCCTCTTGAGGTAATGATGCCGGGAACGGATCAAAATAAACCGCACGATATTTAAGGTTATTTTTTAATGCACTTAATACCGCTTCGTACTTTGTTAAATCATCCTGATTGGCAACTTTATATTCTGCATAATCTGGATCATCGATATCCTTTTTCAAAGCATCAATTGTATTTTGATACTTATCTTGCAGAGCTGTTAAAGACTCATTGGTAATATCTGCCATATCTGCTGCGGTTAAATTCATTAACTCAACCGAACCAATATCACATGTGTTTCTTTGCGTAGGTGATAACTGTAAGGTACCATCGGTGATCCGCAATATACCCCGTTGATCCGCATCACTACAGCCGTCTAAGCCCAGATTGATCAAGTCAAAACCACTACCGATAGCTTTCGGGTAATACAAAGGTAAATACAAGTTATAAGCAGATTTTGTTTGTAGCGCGCTTAATAAAGTCCCCATAGCATAGCTACTTACATCATGGTTTTGCAGAAAGCTTTCCGTACTATTCAGCACACTTTCGGGTAAATCACACTGTGCGGCTGCCAGTTCAAATGCATTATTACTTGCCACAAATTTTTGACCATTATCAGGTACTGCATTATTCAGATAACGACAAGATTTTCCACCAGTATTGTAGGCCAATACATTGAAATACCAAGCCTTTGTACCATTGTTATCATAATAATAGGTACTAGCCGCATTGTTCTCGACTATTGTATTACTGGTTAAAACGAAGCTAGAAAAAGCACTTAAACGTTCCGTTCCCTGAGAAATGGCACGGATAATACTACCCGTACTTGGATTTGCTTGGTTTTTTGCAATCGTATTTGCTGTCAGTTCAACCTTGGCATTTCCACAGAAGTCCATCACACTATTGCTCGTCGATGAACCATTTTGAATAATACTGCTTTGCTGGAACACAATTTCAGGCTGGGTATCCCCCAAGTTCCCAATACAATCCATAGCGACAACACTACCTTTAGGTGCGACGTTACCCTGAACTAAACTGCTCACCAATAATGTTTTTTTCGACATATTATGCGCAACGGAGTAGATAGCACCGCCAGCAACTTTGGCCTGAGAGTTTTCTATTGCACCATTATTTAAGGTAAATGCTCCCCCTAAATACAAGGCACCACCACGGTCTTCTGCCATCCCGCCAGTAAGACGTACATTATTGACGATAAAGTTGGCTTCTGAGCGTGAAGTATTAAAAATACGCGATTTGCCTTGGGCATTAATCGTCGTTCTAATATCCTCATAGGCAGGAAATTTCTGCGTCAGTAAATTTTTTGAATCATAGTTAAAGCGACTTTTCCCCTCAATCACGATCTGATTGAGCGGAACTAACTCACCTTTGGTCAGAAGATATTCACCTGCTTCAAGTTGAATATAATCGGTCTGCCCATTATTTGGGTTACCGACATTACATCCACCAAAAGATTTGTTTTTACGTGCAGTTTCAATCGCTTCACGTAAAGAACATTGATTGAGATTTTCACCATTTTCATCCTCAAAGGTCGTAACTTTGATGATGTTACTTGTCGCTGCCATAGATGACATAGCCGCAAGGACCATGACCGCCAGCAATCCTTTTTTATAATTTTTCATGTGCTGTCCTTAATTCTATCCAGACTATTTTTTAAAGCGACGAAATCCAACTAAGCCAAGCAGCGCAAAAATACTCGCCCAGCCTAGAGCACCACCCGAAGTTTTAACGGTTTTACTTTCCATTTCATTGTTTGGTTCTTGGAAAATACGCACTTCTGCAGCTAAATAATTTTTTGCCGAAGTATTAAAACGGGTTGAAGACGTCACCACACGCAATTCAAAAATATCTGCGCCATGCCAATTTCCATTTGGCGTGTATTCAAAATCACCATTCAAATTCAGTGTAAATTTACCTTTAGATTCGGTGCTTTGTACAATTATTGGGCAACCATCTTGCCATGGCTCACCTGTTGGATTTGCCATACCCATCACTTTTGTACATTCTTCTTTTGGAATTAAATCACTGTCACCTAAAGCGTCTAAGATATTAAACTTCGCCACTTCACCTGTACGTATGTCTTTACCTAAGCGAGGCATGCTCACAGGAACCACAATTTCTATAGCCCCACGATCACACCAAACATCATCCAAATTACGATTTTTTCCACGCTGATCAGAAGACTCACAATACACATGATGCTCATTGCCATTTGCTGTGGTCTTCCCCTTATTTAATATCGGGCTTGAGAAAATCGTTTCGTAATTTAATAAAATACGAGGACGTAAATAACCAATAAATGCGTTATTTGCTGTGGTAAATGGACAGAAAAGTGCATTACGATCTTCTGTTAAGGTTTTACAGCTACCTTCATCTTCACCCGCGATTAAACTTGTCCCAGACCATACATCATTTAAATTTGCAGCAGGTCCAACAGGACAACTCGCAGCCACTAAGTTGTTATAAAAAACAGATTGGTCTGTTCCTGAGTTCACGACTTTACAATCTTGAGCGGTACCACTGAGCGCATTACCAATCACCACACTATTGGCTAAATAAGCATGCTCAGAGGTACTATTTAGTTCGATACCGCCACTGTTCTTCAGTACTGTAATATTATTGAGTGCTAAACCATCACGTAAGTTGACAGCAAAACCTTTGTTTTTGAAAAAGGTACTATTGGCAATGATATTTTGAGGGTTACTGAACACCAACTTGCTGATGTCTGCGAGCCCATTTTGATTGTAAACAATCGCTCGACCAGAAGTGCTTTCATTATTTTTGAACAAAGATGTATAGATTTCATAAGCCGGTGCTTCTGAGTAAATTGCACCACCATCTACCGCTTTGTTGTTTTGAAAAATCGTGGTTCGTATATATAGACGGCTTGCTACAGCTGCACCATGTTCTGAAAATCCAACATTGTAGATTGCACCACCAAGTCGTGCATAGCCATCTTCAAACTTTACATTTTCAAGTGTGAGTTTTTCATTATTAAAAAGGATGCCGCCTTTATCAGCGCACTGATCTTGCTTACATCCTTTAAATGAAATTTCTTTAAAATTGATCGCAAGTAGTTCTTTTTCGCCATCATTAATATTAAAAATTTGATCCTTACCGGTCATTTCAATGACGGCATTATTGAGACCGAGTACAACATCTTCATTGACGTTACTGTCATACGCCGTTTTCAGATTCAGTTCTGCTTTAATATCAATTTTTTTAGTGAGTTTATAAACTTCATTTTTTTTCAGAGAAATTGAGGCATAGGCGTCTTTACCCCCGCAACCATTATATCCGGCTTCTGGCATACCATTATTGATATATTCTATGGCTTCACGAAGTGAACATTCCTTGTCATCCTTTACAACATCTTCAGTGGTTGTAACGGTAATTTCTGCGCTAAATGCATGACCTGCCATGAGAAGCATGCCAATGCCTATGCTCTGTTTGAGCATATCCATCTCCTTAAATATTTTTTATCTTTTTATTCTTAAGTTGCACAATCCTTGCAACATTAAAATATTTTTATGTACTTTGTCACAGCTTGAGTAATTACTCAAGAATTTTTATTGCTTACCGATATTCATCAATTAGGGCAAAAATCTGTCTTAAATTTGCATGACTCAATTTAACTTTTTCACCTTTTAACATCTGAATCAGTTGTTCTAAAGAGCGAAGTAAAATAGACGCCTGATGCGGCCCATGTGCCAACAAATAATCCACAATTTGTTGATCCATATGGATGCCACGTCGTGCCAAAACAGAGTTTACGAGTGCTTGTCGGTCTGCGTATAAACTACCATTTGGCACTTTTACACTGACAGCCTGAGTTAATCTAGACTGTAAATCTGGCAGTTCAAGTTTGAGTTCAATAGGCGCCAGCCGAGATGAAAAGACCAATTGACCACCTTCTTCGTTATTATAATTAATCAGGTGAAAAACAGCTTTTTGCCAATGTGGAACTCCGCTAATCGCTTCAATATCGTCTAAAGCCACCAAGTCATAGCGATCGAGCGAAGTAATCGCTTCAGTGGGAGCATCTAGCAATTCAAGCAATGAAACTTGAATTGCTGATTTGCCAATTTCTAAATAGGAGTCACATATTGCAGACAGTAAATGGCTTTTTCCTGTGCCAGCTCCACCATAGATATAGAAACGATTCATTAAACCAGCATGTAACTGACGAACACCATCGATTACATGCCCCCAACTCGGCCCAGAAAAATCACTAATTCGGGCATCGAGTTGAGGTTCTATATCTAACTGCAATTGACGCATATCTATATTTTAGCCTTATCAATCTTTATGTTCTGATCTTTCAATGTTACTCGAAATTTCAGGATCTTGCAGCGAATTTGCAGACTGATTTTTGAGCTCAATATCAACAGCAACTTGATTGGTTTCTACGTTTAAAGTGCCACTTGCAGCATCATTTACAACCAGTACATCATTTCGGTATAAATTACTTTTCTCGTAATTTTCGCGTGCATGACGTAATAAGACCACAATAATCGCTGCAACGGGTAGTGCAATGAGCATTCCGAGGAGTCCTGCCAATTGCGCGCCTGCAAGGACTGCAAATACCACTGCCACAGGAGACAAACCAATTTTGTCGCCTAATAAGAAAGGCTGTAAAATATAACCTTCTATTGCCTGCCCTACCATGAATACCACCAATACTAAGGCCAAATGCACCCAATCCAAACCGAATTGGAACAGGCAAGCCACAATTGCCGAAATAATACCAACCGCAAAACCCAAATACGGAATAATACTGGCTAGACCCGCAATCATCCCAATGATGATGCCAACCTCAATACCGACTAATTGGAGTCCAACCGCATAAACAACGCCCAATAAGAACATTACCAAGAATTGGCCTTTTACAAATGCACCTAAAACTTCATGACATTCGCCCACGATTGTGAGCGTGCTTTTTTCATATTTACGTGGAATAAGTCGACGCATGTTTTCTAACATACGCTCCCAATCTAATAAGAAATAGAAAGCTATGATTGGAATTAAGACAATCGTGCCACCAATCTGTATGAAATTCAGACCCGATTGTGCCACTTTTAACAACATGGCTTGGATACTGTCTGCACTATAGTTGGTTTGAATATACTCCATGATCGCTGCTGACATTTGCTCTGTATCAATTTCCATCGGTACAAGATTAAATGTCTCTGATAACCACGGCAGGAATGTATAGTTGACCCAATGAATATTGCTTGGAATATTGTTTTTCGCATACATCAACTGTTCCCATACCAGTGGTACGAGGAACCACATTGAAAGGAATATAGCGACACCAATTCCAATAAAGACCAAACTGATAGATAACCAGCGCGGCAAGCCAATATTATGTAATTTATCGACTAAAGGGCTAAATAAATATGCAATTAGAAATGCGCCGATAAAAGGAACAACTACAGGCTTTAATAAGTATAAAACCCATATGATCAATGCTATCCCAGCAAGAATAAATATTCGGCGCAAGGTGCGATCACCCATATAAAGTCACCTTTTTTCAATGTAATCGTTATAGAAAGGAAAATATTTTAATAAAGATAACATTTTAGTGCGAAATAGCATAAGAGTTTTCCATATTCAGGTTATAATCCCCGCGCGAATGCGGAGACTTCATTATGAGCAACTCAACTTCTACCCCAAACACTGGTTTAAGCTACAAAGATGCAGGTGTCGACATTGAAGCGGGCGACGCGTTAGTCGATCGTATCAAATCTGTCGCGAAACGTACTGCACGTCCTGAAGTAATGGGCGGTCTAGGCGGCTTCGGCGCTCTTTGTAAAATTCCTAAAGGTTATGAAGAACCTGTTCTCGTATCTGGCACAGATGGTGTTGGTACAAAATTACGTTTAGCATTGAATTTGAACCGTCATGACACAATTGGTCAAGACTTGGTTGCAATGTGCGTAAACGATCTTCTTGTATGTGGTGCTGAACCACTGTTCTTCCTTGACTACTATGCAACTGGCCACCTCAACGTTGACGTTGCAGCAAATGTTGTGACTGGTATCGGTGCGGGTTGTGAACTTGCAGGCTGTGCATTGGTTGGCGGTGAAACTGCTGAAATGCCAGGTATGTATGAAGGCGAAGACTATGACCTTGCAGGTTTCTGCGTAGGTGTAGTTGAGCAAAGTAAAATTATTGATGGCTCTAAAGTTAAAGCGGGTGACGTTTTAGTTGGTGTTGCATCTTCTGGCGCACACTCAAACGGTTACTCACTTCTTCGTAAAATTTTAGATGTGAAAAACGTCGACCTTACTCAAATCGTTGATGGTCGTCCACTTGCAGATACAGCAATGGAACCAACACGTATTTATGTAAAACCAATTCTTCAGTTATTGAAAGAAGTGGATGTACACGCTATGGCGCACATCACAGGCGGCGGTTTACCGGGTAACTTACCTCGCGTACTGCCAAATGGTGCTCAAGCGGTAGTCAATGAAGCATCTTGGGAATGGCCAGAATTATTCAAACTACTTCAAAAAGAAGGTGGTGTTGAACAATTTGAAATGTACCGCACATTTAACTGTGGCGTAGGTATGGTTCTCGTGGTTGATGCAGCCGATGCTGACAAAACTGTTGAATTACTCAATAGCCTTGGCGAAAAAGCATTCACAATGGGTCACATTGCAGATAATGCTGAATCTGTTGAAGGCGCTGACGAAAAAATCCGTGTAGTTTTCGCATAAGCAACGTTCATGATTAAAATTGCTGTACTTGTTTCAGGCAGCGGATCTAACCTGCAAGCCCTGATCGATGCCAATCTATCAGGCCAAATCGTTGGGGTGATTTCCAATAGACCTGACGCTTTTGCACTGCAACGTGCAAGAAAAGCAAAGATTGCAACTGCAGTCATTGAACATAAGCAATATCCAAGTCGTGAAGCTTTTGATGATGTGATGCATCAACAACTGCTCGACTGGGATGTTGATTTGGTCATTTTGGCAGGCTTTATGCGCATTTTAAGCGCAAAATTTGTCAAAGCATGGGAAGGAAAAATGATTAACATCCACCCTTCTCTGCTGCCAAATTATAAAGGTATGCATACTCATCAACGTGTTTTAAACACCGGTGATGTCTTCCATGGCTGTACAGTTCACTATGTGACTGCAGAACTGGATGCTGGTCAAGCGCTTGCTCAAGGCGTGCTTAAAGTCAATGTGCATGATCATGCTGAAAGTCTGGCAGATCGGGTTCACGTGCTTGAGCATGTGATTTACCCTCAAGTGGCAGAATGGATTTGTAATGGCACCATTCAACACACTGAAAACGGTGTTTTATATCGTGGCGAGCCTTTGCAACAACCTGTTCAATTCTGTAAGTTCTAAACAACTGTATAATTTAACAATCAACGCATCTTAGGGTGCGTTTTGTTTTTCAGTGCCAAATAAAACTCTATTTATTACTAAAATCTAAAATCTAAAATCTAAAATCTAAAATCTAAAATCTAAAATCTAAAATCTAAAATCTAAAATCTAAAATCTAAAATCCATTTTTGCAGAATGTTCAACTTTATGATCAATATGTAGTTTTTAGTTAAATTAAAGCTTTTAGCATCATTAAAATAATAAGCTTATATTGCAATTAGTAAACCTTATAAATCTAGAAATATTACATCCTTCAAACAAAAGTGGAGAAAATCACATGTTAAAATCCATCACACTGGCGACTTGTGCATGTATAACACTGGGTATGATTGGTTGTGCTACGACATCAAATCCGGCTACTGATCGTAATTTAGATAAATTACAAAACAAAAATTGGGTTGCGAGTGAAATTCAAGGCGTTAAGCTTGAAGCTGACCCTAACAATTCGAACGTACCCACCATCACTTTCGACGATACTCGTGTAAGTGGTTCTGATGGTTGTAATCGATTCATGGGCGGTTACGCTGTGCAAAACACAAAAATCCAATTTTCAAACCTTGCTACAACACAAAGAGCGTGTTTGACTGCGACAAATATTCCTCAACATTTTTCGCAGGCATTGAGCCAAGTTACTCATTATGATGCCTCTAAAGATCATTTGAAATTTTTAGATGCCAACAACAAAGTTGTTTTACAATTTGAAAATGCGAAATAAATCTCAAAGTAGAAAGTAGAATGTTTCATTCATAAAAAAAGCACTCTATAGAGTGCTTTTTTTATGTGTTGTGGTTTTTAAGGTTTAATGATGACGCTTAGACGATTTGAGTAAATCTTTGATCAATTCCACAGTTTCTACAGGATGTTCTAAGGGGAACATATGACTCCCCGCAGCAACTTTAAATGGAATCGCAAATTTTTTCTCTACCATTTGTGGAAAGTGCCGAGCTAAAAATGGTCCCTGCTCTGCAATTAACTGCTGTACAGGTACTTGCGGTTGAGCATGAGGTAACCACCACAGTGAAGGATTGGTTCGAAAAATATGAACTTCATCATCACGTGAAATCGTCAATTCCACCCCACCACGCAGTTTATCGTCCATCAAGGCATGATCAATATAAGCTTGATAACAGTCTGGATCGAAATCTTTATAAAAACCTTTCGGCCTTAAAAGCTCTGCTGCTTGTTCACGGCTGTCCCAATGATCACGACGACGCTTCGACAATCCTGCTGGGGACATTTTATCGAGGACTTTAAGTTTGAGGAGTTTTGCGATGTGCAAAGCAAAAGACTCTTTACCCATGATCATAGGCGGATCAATCATTAACACTTGTTCAAACAATTCTGGACGTTGTAAAGCAGCCTGAAATGTTAAAACCGAACCTAATGAGTGACCTAATCCAATCACCTTACGACCATTGGCCTGACGTACAATACTGTCAATGACTTGCTGTGTTAAGCTCTTCCAATGGTTATCGATTGGGTAACGCTTATCTGGCCCAAGTAAAGGTACATAGATCACATCATATTCATCACTCAGTAAATCAAACAATTTTTGATAAACCCGTGATGGCACGCCATTGGCGTGCGCAAAATGAATTAACGGTTTCATTGTAATTTCGTGCTGTTTTCAGATTGAACCTGTTGTGACAATGCGCTTGCCAAACCTTGACCAAATGAACTTCCCATACGACCTAGTACAGAATCAAACGGACTATTTTCAATGGTATAGTTCACTGCTTTTTCAGTTTTCAATTCACGTTTCAGGCTATTTAAACTACCTGTACGGTCAGCAATACCTAGCTTCACAGCCTGATCACCCGTCCAAAATAAACCTGAGAAAATAGCTGGATCATTTGATTTTAATTTCTTACCGCGACCTTCCTTCACTGCATTAATAAAATGCGCATGAACATTATCGAGTACACCTTGAACATGTGCTTTTTGTGCTGCATCTACAGGTTGAGTCATGGATAAAATGGCTTTGTTCTCACCCGAAGTCATGGTGCGATCTTCTACACCGAATTTTTGCATCAAACCACTAACACCATAATTTGGCATAATCACGCCAATCGAACCCACTAAACTTGAAGGATTGACAATAATTTCATCTGCCGCAGACGCAATATAGTACGCACCTGAAGCGCCTGTATCACCAATAATGGCATACAGTTTTTTATCGGTATGGGCTTTTTTCAAGTACTGAATTTCTTGCCAAATTTCATCAGACTGAACAGGTGAACCACCTGGTGAATTAATATTTAAAACAATCGCTTTGCTTTGTTTGTTTTCATAGGCTTTTTTCAAAGCTTTGATGGTATTTGCGCTGTTTACACTTTGCTTGTCCGCTGCAATGGTCCCAATGATATCAACCACGGCAATATGTGAACCCGCTGTCGCTGCTTGATCAGATGACGACATGCTGCAACTTTTTGCCATCGCAATGATAATAAATAGCAAATAAGCAAAGGTTAAAAATTTAAAAAATATACCCCATCTACGTGCTCTACGTTGTTCTTCAACGGAAGAAAGCACGGCTTTTTCTAATATTTTCCATTCATTTCCAGTTGGCTGCTGAATATTGTTTGAAGAACTTTGCTGTTTTTCTTCAGGTTTTGGTGGCCATTCGGACATAAAAAAACCCATTTGATCGTTAATTTGTAGTCATTATATACACGCTAATCGCTATAACTGTCTAATCAATTCATTTTCCCCTATAATTATTTTAAATTTTCTTTCATTTCTTTCAGACTTAAATAAGATGACCGACCAAAATTCACAGGACACCACATATCACCTGTTAAAATTTATCAGCCGTCAACCTATTCAAATTTCAAGATTAATTGCAAAAGGTTTGGCTGGGTTAGTCAATGTTTTAAAAATCTCTAAAACCTACTCTACGATTCAACGCAATCTAAAAATTGCATTGCCTGAATTATCAGAGTCAGCTCGCATTCAACTCACTAAACAAGCGATTCGAAACGAACTTTGTTCTTATTTTGAATTTTTTAACATTTGGGGTGCAAGTACAGAAAAAAATATTCAACGAATTCATCACGTACATGGCGCTGAATATTTACATGAAGCGCTCGCCCTACAAAAAGGCGTTGTACTCGTAGTACCACATTTTGGTACTTGGGAAATCATGAATGCATGGGTTGCGCAGTACACTCAAATGACCATCATGTACAAGCCGGTAAAAAGCGAATCTGCCAACAATTTTGTCCGTGCTGCTCGAAGCCGTGAGCAAGCAATATTGGTTCCTACGGATGAATCAGGTGTACGTCAGATTTTCAAAGCACTAAAACAAGGTGGGACGACTGTGATCTTGCCAGATCATACCCCCAATGCCGGCGGCGAAATGATTCCATACTTTGGTATTCCACTAAAAACCAGCAACTTAAGTGCAAAACTAATTCAAAAAACCAAAGCACGTGCGCTCTTACTGTACGCCATTCGTAATGATAATCATGGTTTTGATATGCATATCGAACCTATCGATGACAATATTTATCAAGGCAATGCAGATGATGGCTCAATGATTATTTTTAAAGCAGTGGAAGATTTAATTCATCGTTATCCAGAACATTATCACTGGAGCTATAAACGCTTTAAAGCCAATCCAAAATTGAGAAATCTATACAATATTAGCGATGAAGAAGCCGCTCAACGCATTCGTGATATTCGTGAGGAATATCAAAGACAGCAAAAAATTAAAAATGTGGCAGAATGACATTTTCAAACAATATACTTGAAGTAGTTTTTCTATTCGGATTCTTTAGATAGCCTGCGATATAGATCGAGCCATTTATACTTTGTCCGCTCTTCAATTAGTTCAATTTGCTGTTTATTTTGCTTGAAATGGATACTTCCACTTTGTGCAGTTTGCAAAAGTGGAATGTCTAATTGTTTGAGACGTGTTTGGGTCATCTTTGCAGGATGTCCATAACGATTAAATCGCCCCGCAGAAGCAATCGCCAACTTGGGCTTAAAATGGTTTAAAAACGCATAGGATGAACTGTGCCGACTACCATGGTGTCCAAGCACCAAGACATCGACTTTTAGGTCTGGATAATCACTTAATATTTGATATTCCGTCTCCCAACCCGCATCCCCCATCAATAGAAAATGTCGTGGCCCATTGACGCCTTTGACCGTCACATACAGTACACAAGAGCGTTCATTGGCATTCCATTTGGCATCTGTCAGATCTTCAGGCTTTGGCGAGAGTATTTCAAAATAGACTTGCTGATCCCAATTCCACTGCTGACCACGTTGACATAAACGCTGTGGTGCATGATTCGTGGTTTGAACCCGCTCATTACTTGAAAGCTGCCCAATATCAAGCTGTTGCTCCAATGAGAAAAAGCCACCGCTATGGTCTTGATCTAAATGAGTCAATAACACCCGATCTAGTCGATGAACTCCATTCACACTCAAAAATGGCCGGATGATATTCTGCCCGACACTAAATTGACTTTCATCATAGTTTCCACCGAAGTCCACCATCATATGATGATCTACAGAACGGATATAGATCGCCTGCCCTTGCCCCACATCTAAAATTGAAAGCTGAAAATTTGCTGAATTTTTCCATGGGATAAACAGAGTAAAAAAGGCAATGACCGCCCAATATTTTGGCAAGATTCCTTCAGGTAAAAATAAGATTACTATGGCGAGTATCAACAGTACGATCTGAGTTGACGTCAATGCGACATCTTGCATTTGTGGTGCAAAGAGTCGATCTAAGCCATAGAGAAATACATGCAACACTTCTAAACACAGATCATTGAGTAAAAAGACCAAATGCGCCAAAGGTGTAGAAATATAAGAAAGTGCCCCTCCGATGATATCTAAAGGAACCACCACAGCCCCTAACCACGGGATGGCGAATAAATTACTTAATGGGCTAATCCAAGTCACTTGCTTGAAAAAAATCACCATCAATGGAAATAAGGCGACAAAGATTTTCCATTGTGATTCCACCATCAACCACATTGAATGCTTTAACTTTTGCCAAAAACTGGCTTCCGCTTGAGCCAGTAAATGCTTCCTTAAGGTTTGATAAATCCGCAGTAAAATAAAGCATGCGCCATAAGACAACCAAAATGCCGCGGATAAAATACTAAAGGGATCCACAAGCAATAAAATTGCGGCACTAAAAACCAGCAGTTGAAAAGGCTGAATGGTTTGCCGTAACAAAAGCATGCTACTGGCGACTAGGCAGATCGTCAGCGTTCTCAGTGCCGGTATTTCAAAACCAGTAAATGCACAATATAGAAGGACACAAAAGATAAAGGGCAGGACCAATACATATTGTTTGGGCCATTTGAGATAGATTTTGGGACAATATTTGCGAATACCTAACTGCATCGCCCAACAAAGCATACTGGCAAAAACAAGTACATGTGGACCAGATATTGCCAATAAATGACTCATTCCAAAGCGTTGAAATAATTCACTGGTGCCTTCAGTGAGTAAACTTTTATCACCTGTAAGCAGTGCTAACAGCAAGCCATGATTCCGTAGCGGTTGTTGGTATATAAACGCTCTTAAATATAAACGTTGTTGTTCGACCTTAATTTTTAACTGGTGTAGCACAGCTTGATGTCGTTGATACTGCTGTCCATAGCCCATCGCAGTCATATGTTGAGGTGGTATCAGTTCGACCGACTTCACCTTTAAACTGGCATGTATATTTTGCTGTATACTCCACCTTTCTTGGTCAAATGCACCTTCGGTCACATAGCTTTGGGTAGGTCGTAACTCACCATACATACGATAGTATTGTCCAGGGACCAACTGAATCGTCTGTTCATTATTTTGCAAAATTGAATTGGGTAAATACGCCATAAAATGTTGAATCTGCTGATTCAGATTGAGCACTTCAATTTTTTGCTGAATTACTTGGTCTTTGAGTTGGCTGATCTGTGGAATATACGCAATAAACTCGCCTTGTCTGCTCTGATGTTCAACCAATGCCAAACGCTGATCGAGTTGAGTATTGGCGAAACTAAAGCCGAGAATTGCACCTATGCAAAGATTTGCACTGAGCTGTAAGATTTTCGAAAAGATACTTTTTAGTTTTGGTGAAATGTAGAGCTGTAGCACTAGCCAAATCAGGACAATAAAAAGCAACTGAGCTGTCGAGAGTTGTGGATTCCAAAACATGAACCCCATAAAAGAAATACCTAAAATCCAGCCAATACAAAAACTTTGTAACATGAGTCGTCATTATTTTTATTATGTGCTGGCAATAATAAAGCCCACCGCGGTGAGCTTCAATCAAACAATCTTAATCCACTAATTTTTTTTACAAAATCAATTTAGCGCTTAGTCATCTACCCATAAACCATCTTGCATATGCAAAATCGCATCAGCAGATTGAGCTAAATATTCATCATGGGTCACAATTAGCATTGCCATGTTAAATTCTTTACGCAACTCAGATAACAACTCAAAAATCTTCACAGCGGTTTTGCGGTCTAAGTTCCCTGTTGGCTCATCAGCCATCATCAACTTAGGTCTTGCTACCAATGCACGAGCCAAAGCCACACGTTGACGTTCACCGCCTGAAAGCTCACCAGGTTTGTGCGTCATGCGGTGGGAAAGTCCAACGCGTTCCAAAAGATATTCAGCTTGCTGCTTCACTTCTTTGAAGTTACTCGACTTACGTAACATCAATGGCATCGCGACATTTTCAAAGGCGGTAAATTCAGGTAGCAAGTGATGGAATTGGTACACAAAACCTAAATGCTCATTACGAATATATCCACGCTCTGCTTCACCTAAAGTGTCAAAGCGTTGACCATTAATCAACACTTGACCCGATGTTGGACGATCCAAGCCACCCAATACATGCAACAACGTACTTTTACCAGAGCCACTTGAACCAACAATTGAAACAAACTCACCTGCTTTGACTTGTAATGAAAGTCCGCGAATTACATCGACTGTAGACTTACCATCAGTAAAAGATTTGGTAATGTTTTGGGCATCTAAAACTAAATTACTCATAGCGTAGAGCCTCTGCAGGTTGAACTTTAGCTGCACGTAAAGCCGGATAAATGGTCGCGATAAAGCTCAGGCCCAATGATAAGGACACAATCACCACAACATCTTGCCATCTTAAATAAGACGGTAAATAGTTGATGAAGTAAGCATCAAACATATTTAAGCCGAGTGTAGTATTCAACCAGCCAACTAAATTACTAATACTAGAAGCAGCGATAATCCCTAAAATCGCCCCAGATACCGTACCAATGACCCCAATCACTGTACCTTGCACCATGAAGATCCGTGTGATTGTAGCCGGTGAAGCGCCTAGTGTACGCAAAATGGCAATATCGGATTTTTTATCAGTGACCACCATCACCAATGAAGACACGATATTAAATGCTGCAACCAATACAATCAGGAACAGCAATAAACTTACCATTGCCTTTTCCATTTGAATCGCACTAAATAGGTTGCCGTGTGTATAAGTCCAATCTGAAGCATAGAAGTTTGCTGGTAGATCACGCACAATTTCTTGAGAGACTTGTGGTGCTGCAAAAATATCATCCAACTTCATACGGATGCCTTGTGCACCATCTGGCAGTCTTAATAAAGTCGACGCATCGTTCAGGGCCACATAGCCCATCATCGAATCAACTTCCGCACCAATACTGAAAATACCCACAATTTTAAATCGTTTAAAACGCGGAACTACCCCAGCCGGAGAAGGTGTTGCTTCAGGAAGCACCAAGGTCACACTGTCATTCAAACCTAAACCCAAGGCATCTGTCATTTGCTTGCCAAGGACAATACCAAACTCACCTTTTTTCAGGTTATCGATACTGCCTTCCACCATATGGTCTTGGATAATTGATACCTTTTTTTCATACTGCGGTTCAATCCCACTGACCATAATGCCAGACACTTGACCTTGTGCCGTCAACATTCCCTGTAATTGGGTGAATGGTGCGACCCCTTGAACATGCTCATGTTGCTCAATTTTTTTTGCAAGTTCAGGCCAATTTGTTAAAATTTGTGTTGAAGAAACAGTGGCTTGAGGTATCATTCCTAAGACACGAGTTTTCAGCTCACGATCGAAACCATTCATCACAGATAAAACTGTAATAAGGACTGCCACACCAAGCGTGAGGCCGATCATGGATACCAGAGCAATAAAAGAAATAAAGTGGTTACTGCGCCGAGCGCGAGTGTATCTCAACCCTATATACAGCGAGATTGGTTTAAACATAACCATCTAGTCCGAGGTAATATATATTATGGAAAACTTACAGCATCAAAGCGTTCAAACTGAACGCCGTGTAATGTCGCGTATCGATGCTGCTTTGCGCATCAACTATCAGATTATCTCTGATGATGTTGCACTGAATGATCCTTACGATCCTAATTTTGTATTGCCGCGCTATTTTCTACTACTTGCTGAATTAGATCAATTTGATCATGCACTCAACTACGAATTAGAACAATTAGCTGAGAAAGATCAACAAATTGCTCGAATCTTATCCTTATTTAACCAAAAGTTAAACCTTATTACGGGTTCTTTATACGACGCAATTGTACAAAGCATGTTACCAGTGCCTGAGCATGTGAATTTTTCAGAGACTGGTTTGAGCTTTTTTAGCGAACGCGCGATTAAAGAAGGTACTTATATCCATGTGACCTTAAGCCACCCTGAAAATTTCTTCCATATTGCGGCAACTGCGCAAGTGGTTTATAGCCGTGAAGAAGAAAGCAACTTATACCGTACGGGTGCCTATTTTATCACACTGCTCCCTCAAGACCGCGTCAAACTTGCAGAGTGTATCGCACTGACCCAAAACAAAGAGTGATTTTTAATCAATGTTTTAATTTTTGGGCGAGCTCTCTGTTCGCCCGAAAATCTTTATAAAAATAAACAAACAAGCCTGATAATAGAATCACAGCACCAAGTAAAACCATCAATGATAATTTTTCATCATTCAGTAAAGCACCAAAGAGCATAGCAAGCATGGGTGTGAGTACCGTTGTTAAAGACAAAGTTGTCGCCTTGATGTTTTGTACCAGTTTGAAATAACAAAACATTGCAATCAATGAAGCCATAATCACTGCATAAAATAAGCCAATGAGTGCTTTGGTCGAAGGCATCTGTGTCGGTGCATACTGCCAAATAAACGGTAGCATTGCAGCAGAAAATAGTGCTGAGATAAGAATCGAACCCGTGGCTTGAGACATGGGCTGCAATGGCGCATTGACTTTTTTCACCCAAAAAATCGACATACAGTAGACGAATACGCTCATTAACATTAAGACGATGCCAACAGGCTGTACGTGCTGATCACTGCCGCCTAAGCAAATAATGGCTAAACCACAGACGGCAATCAACATCCCAATCCATTGCAAGCGATGCAGATAGGTATGAAAGAAGAAACGACCGATCAGACCCGTCATAATTGGTGCCAAACCAAACATCAGGGCAATAATGCCTGAGCTGAGATAGGCCGTTGCCATATAGGTAAAAATTTGAGAACCAATAAAACTAAATGCCCCCGCCAAATAACTGTGCAGGGAGGTTTTATCCATCGGAAGTTTATGTTTAAAAATAAACAATAATGCGACAGCCAAGGGTAATGCGATAAAAAAGCGTAATGTCAGTGCCCAAAACGCATTGATATCACTGACACTCCAAACGATGGCAAGTGGCGTGGTCGACCAAATGAACACCAACAACGCATAGGTCGTCGCTAGATTTGTTTTAGATGGCATGGTTTTTACTTCTGCGCCGTTTTACGTTTTTGCTTTTGAATAGTTTGATCTAAGCTGCTGGAAAATTCACGCTTATCTCGTTCAGAAATCGGTGCTGGACCACCGGTTTGCACACCTGCGCCCCGTAAAGTATCCATAAAGTCGCGTAAGTGTAGACGTGCTTTGACATTTGCTGTGGTATAAATCTCACCCCGAGGATGTATCGCTATACCGCCCCGCTCAATCACTTCAGCAGCAAGTGGAATATCCTGTGTCATCACGATGTCGTGCTCTTTCATGCGCTGAATAATTTCTTTATCCGCTGCATCTGCCCCACTCATGACTTGAATCGAGTTAATTCGGACCGAAGGCGTTATCCCAACATTTTGATTGGCGACAAAAGTGACTTCTAACTGGTAACGATCAGAAGCACGAATAATTACATCACGTAAAATGCGTGGTAACGCATCTGCATCCACCCATAATTTAAATGGTAGCACTGATTTTCCATTCACTTTTAAACATAACTCATAGTAACAAATCTACATGACAATTTGGGGATCTGCATCCGCTGAATGGATCTACATTTCTCTAATCATGAGAATCGAAAAGCTGCAAAATGAGCCAAAGTTGAGCCTATTTTCCAATGCTTTAACATTTAAATCCTACTGAAAACATTTTTTATGCATGATTTCATGATAAATATGACGTCGGTGACTTGAAAATTTCAAATAACCCTCGATTTATTAATTATGAAACCAACCCAATATCAATTGTGCATATGAAAAAACAAAATAGCCCTGAAATTATCACTATTGAAGATCAAACTTTTGGTAGTCATGTTGAACATTGGAATTTGCTTACAGGCAACCCGACAACGGATGTACCAGTTTGGCTGGGTCAGGCATTGGATGCACCCATTATGCCGATGGGCTTATGTGCACAAGAATCTGATATGGATCAAAGTACATGGCTGATTCAAGGTCCATCTCTAGCGTCTATTCAACTTTGCCAAGTGATTGCTGTAGAAAATAATAAACCTAAAGCCGTTAAAACTGCATTTCCAAGTTTTGATAGCCCATATAAAACCAAAGCCACCATTGAACGTATTATTACCTGTAAATCCAATACGCAAGCTGTGCTTTGCCTCGACTTAGGCGCAAATACCAGTGTGTATGCTTTTGATAGTTTATATAGCGTCAATCACGACCAATATGAAAAAGATGTAACCTACAGTGTGCAACTCAATGCTTGGGCCTATGAACTCGAAGCTGTCGCAGAACATGAACAGCTTGTTGTTGATGATCCTGCATCGATTAAACATCATCGTGCTTTAAACGATATCTTGGCAGCAAATAATGGTATTGCCCCTGCAGACTTACACGAACAAATTAAAGCGTGGCAACCGAAGTCTGAAGATGACAAAGCACCAGTCACCGTCGATTTTTCTAAAATGGTTGCATACCTATATGGTGAAAACCTCGGTCAAGAAGATGAAGCATGGTTCCAAGGGCATATTGTTGGCAAAACCGCCATGCAATTTAAAGAGCAAGACTATACGCTGTATGATGTGACCTTAATCCACGAAGAAAACCAAGAAGCGGTGATTGTTCGTGTTGCAACACGAAATCCGGCGCATAAAGATTTCAATGTTGGGCAATATATTCGTGGCAACCTGTGGATACAAGCCAATATTTACGCAAAATCAGCCTAATTTAAATTGAAAAAACCAATTTCACATAAAAAAAGCCGCCTCAGTGCGGTTTTTTTATTTCTCGCTAATCATGTGTATTCGCTGAATATTTAAATGATTGAATATTTCTTATCCATAAACCAGTCAATATATTCTATTTTTAAATTCAAATTAAAATAACTTATCCACAATATTAAATTCAAAATAATGCTGCTAAATAAATCCATCTGCAAAGGATAAAATATAAAAATCTAATATAAATAAATAAGATAGCAAATTTATGAAACTAAATTTATCAATTCAGTTGCTTATTTTTAAATAAACTAAATAGTTTAGTAAGTTTACGGCAGATAGTGCTTTATTTAATCAAATAATTATGTTAAAAATGCGTTTAAGAAATAGTAATTAACGATAAATAGATCGGAAAGAATATCTATGAAAGTCGTGCAAGAAGAAAACTTATCGCAAGTTGACCATCACATGGAATCTCGATATCAAATCGAGCCAATGTCCTGCTTATTTTTTATGTTAGGTATGCTGATTTGTGCATACGTTTTACATACGTTTATTTTTTAATCTATTCAATAAAAAAACCGGCATTTGCCGGTTTTTTTATGTCTTTAGGATTATGCGTTGCGTTTTGCAAAGTCATCCATAAAGTTAACCAGTGCTTGAACGCCTTCTAGCGGAACAGCATTATAAATACTTGCACGCATACCACCCACTGAACGGTGACCGGCTAAATTAAGCAAGTGGTTTTCTTCAGCTTCTTTTAAGAATTGTTTTTCCAATTCTGGATTTGCCAAAGTAAATGGTACGTTCATGATTGAACGGAATTCTTTTGCAATTGGATTTGCATAAAAATCGCTTGAATCGATATAACCATAAAGCAATTCAGCTTTTGCCATATTCGCTTTATAAATTGCGTCTACACCGCCCTGCTCAAGTAACCATTCAAAAACGAGGCCAGATAAGTACCATGCATAAGTTGAAGGTGTATTCACCATTGAACCATTTTTCGCTTGAGCTGAATATTTCAAGATACTTGGAATATCTGCTTTCGCCTGATCCAATAAATCATCACGAATAATCACCAAAGTTAAACCAGCAGGACCAATATTTTTCTGAGCGCCTGCATAGATTAAACCGAACTTAGATACGTCTAATGGTGCAGATAAAATGCTTGATGAAAAATCGGCAACCAATGGTTTGTCTGTTTCAGGAATGTTGGCAAACTGAAGACCGCCAATAGTTTCATTATCTGCATAATGCACATAAGCCGCATCATCAGATAAGTTCCAAGTGCTTTGATCAGTAATCGCAAGTTTACCGTCAATGGTCGTACCCGCTTCAACGACATTAATGTCGCCATAACGCTGTGCTTCTTTCAACGCTTTTTCAGACCAAATACCAGTGTGGATATAGTCTGCTTTGCTGTTTTTACCCAATAGGTTTAATGGGATCGCAGAGAATTGAAGTGATGCGCCACCTTGAAGGAATAACACTTTATAGTTGTCTGGAATATTCATCAGCTTACGAAGATCAGTTTCTGCTTTCTCTGCCACAGCAACATAGTCTTTACTACGGTGGCTCATTTCCATGATCGAAAGGCCTTTGCCTTGCCAGTCAAGCATTTCAGCTTGAGCTTTTTCTAAAACGGCAGTGGGTAATGCAGCAGGACCAGCACAGAAGTTGTACGCGCGCATGAGTTTTCCTTTCAAAGTGAAACACAATAAAATGATGGCATTTAACCATATCTGACGCGTGCTTGCAGTAGTTAAAGCTGAAAATATTCCAATGCTGTCTGACATTTAAAGTCAAAATTTCAATAAAGATCAAAATTAATTCTTCTTAATTCAAATTATTAGATTTACTGATATTTTTTATCCCTTGAATTGATGCTAATTTAAGGTCTTGATGTGCGAAAATGACGTGCGCTGCGAAGATAAAATTTATTTACATATGTATATGAAACAATACAACAACTTAGTGAATTTACCCAACTTCATCACAATGACTATAATGAACCCATCCTAGCTGTGAGTGTATTTTTATGCCTTTACCTCGAACAGATTATTCTATAAAAATTAAACATACATTTCGTTCAGGTTTACTGCTTGGCCTTGGTTGTTTCAGTGGCTTTTTTAGCCCCACGGTACTTGCGCAAAGTATCAGTTATAGCCAAGCAGAACAAAGTCTACTCACTAGTTCGTATAGTACTCAGGCCAACCAAGCGCTACAACAATCTGCCGAACTTCAAGCTCAGGCCATTAAAGGCCTTGGTTTACCTCGTGTGGATTTAAACGTCCGTGCCTATGCCTTTCATAATGAACTCGATATTCCTCTCGGCGCCTTAAAAAACAACTTAGAACAAACGCTGAGTAATGGCATTAATAATAAAATTGATGAAAGCTTACCGAGTGATTTGGCAGACCCATTAAAAGACAGTCTGCAACAGCCAATCCGTGATGGTGTCGGATTAATTCCAGATTCTTCCCAAGTGGTCTTAGATGATCAAGTGATCCGCCCTACCGTTTCCGTAATGATGCCGCTGTATACCGGTGGGTTAACGTCTAGCGCCAAGGAAATTGCCAATATCCAAGCCAAACGCAGCGCGATAAGCAGTGAACAACAACAAGATGTGCAACGTTTTGAATTAATCCAAGCCTACTTCAATGCTCAATTACAAAAAAAATTAGTCGAAAGCAGCCGCTTCAATTTAAATGCGATGCAACAACACTATGCCAATGCGCTCAAAATGGAACAACAGGGTTTTATTAGCAAAGGCCAGCGTATGCAATTTGAAGTGGCGAAGAATAATGCACTCAGAACTTTTCAAAATACTGAAGCGAATCTCCGCTCTAGCTTATTTAAGTTAAACAACTTAATGCAAAGCAGCCAAATTACTGATCTTTCAACGCCATTATTTATCAATCAGCAACACAATCAAAATATAACCGCCTTACTAAAAAGTTATCAGGATCAGTCTAGTTTGGTGCGTAAAATGCAATTGGACAGTCAATTGGCTGGTGCCAATGTGAAAGCCCAAAGCGCAGCAAAAAAACCCAACGTCTTTGCCTTTGGCGAATATAGTCTCGACGATAAACAAAACTGGATCGTTGGTGTTGCCGCTCGCTACAACTTATTTTCAGGTATAGATAAAAACAAATCCGTACAAGCTGCTGAACTTCAACGCTATGCATCTGAGTTAATGACTGAGCGTACCAAACAAGAAATTGAAAGCCTGATTTATAGCTCATTTAATGAAGTCACCAGCGCTCAGCAAAGTCACCTGTTGTTGCAGCAAAACCTAAAAGCTGCTCAAGAAAATTTAAGAATTCAACAGCTTTCGTTTAAAGAAGACATGGGTACGGCCACACAAGTCATTGATGCACAAAATGCATTGAACGGGCTACAAAGTGAAATGGCGCTCAATGCTTATAAATACGTGATGTCACTCGCAACACTGCTACAAAGTCACGGGAGCATTGACCAGTTCCAAAGCTATATCAATCAATCACACACCGACTATATTCGCTAAGCTTAGCCGAGGGGAAACCATATGAATCAGGAACCAACTGATCACCAAGAAGATGCCTCTGCGAAAGGTGAAACATCCCAATCCAATGTCTCGAGTTCAGACGTTTCATCTACAGCAAATACTGCTGAGGATACTCCAAAGAAAGTGAATACCAATACTGATGCAGAGACGAAAAAAAGCTCAGTGCAAAGTCGCAATAAATCTGCTTTGATCAAGCTCGTGATTGGCATTGTCTTAGTTCTGCTTTTGGCATTGATTGCATTTGGCTTATGGAAAAGTTATCAGCCCAAACAGGTTGAATTACAAGGTCGAGTTGAGGCTGAAACCATCCACATTAGTACCAAAGTACCTAGCCGTATCGAAGAAATATATGTGCATGACGGTGAAAAAGTACAAGCGGGTCAAGCGCTGGTTCGTTTAACCAGTCCTGAAGTCGATGCAAAGAAACAACAGGCTTTAGCTGCACTCCAATCTGCCCAAGCACTGCAATCCACAGCTGAACGCGGCTCTCAACAAGAAAATATTGATAGTTTATATGCCAATTGGCAAAGTCTAAAAGCACAGCAACAATTGGCGCAAACCACCTACCAACGTGGTCAAAACCTCTATAAAGAAGGCGTGATTTCACGACAACGCCGTGATGAAATGCAAGCTGCCGCAGTATCTGCTGCGCAAATGACAGAAGCGTCTTATCAACAATATGCACGTGCAAAACGTGGTAGTACACCACAACAACAAAGCTCGGCAGATGCCCAAGTCAAGATTGCGCAAGCGGCGTTAGCTGAAGCCAATGCACTTGAGGCTGAAACCAAGTTATTTGCACCGTCCAATGGCACCATTTCAAAAACCTATGGCAAAGTTTCAGAATTAGTTGCGATGGGTGTGCCCGTTGTAAGCCTGATTCAAGATGATAGCTTATGGATTAGCTTAAATGTCCATGAAGACCAGTATGCTCAAGTGTATCAACTCAAGACCATGCAAGGATTTATACCGGCGCTAAACAAATCTGCCGATTTTAAAATTGATCACATAGAAGCCGAAGGTGAATTTGCAACGATTAAAACCACGCGGCAAACGGGCGGCTATGATATTCGTAGTTTTAAAGTCCAACTGAAACCCGCTCAGCCGATTGCTGACTTAAAAGTGGGTATGAGCGTGTTGTTTAAAATTGAAGAGCGTAAATAATGTTTAGGGGCATTCTGCGTGAGTTTCGCTATTTAATGCAGCACAAATGGGACTTGTGTATGGTCACACTTGCCCCCGCCCTTGTGATTTTGCTCTTTAGCAATATGTTTGCTCAAGGCAAACCAGATCATTTACCTATCGCGATCATAGACCAAGATCAAAGCAGTTTAAGCCGTAACATTACTCATTTTGCGCAGCTCAACCATACCTTAAAAGTAGCCACCATTACACCCAGTATGGATGATGCTGAAAAGCTTTTAAATCAGACTCAAATTTGGGGCTATATTCATATTCCTGCTGGCGCAGAGCAACGACTGGTTCAAGCAAAAGATGCAGAAATCAGCATTGCCTATAACCAAAGCTATTTTAGTGTCGGCAATAGTATTTCATCAGCCATGTTGCTAAGCACATTGCAAGCCATGGCCGATTTTAGTGGTCATCAGTATTTAGAAAATACCATTCCCTACCTCGATGCACCGACGCCCAATGTTAAAATTTCACCCTTATACAATCCGAGTTTAAATTATGAGTTCTATTTAGAGCCTTATATGATTCCTGCGATTCTGCATTTATTACTCTGTTGCTGTGTCGCATTTTCAGTCGGTCAAGAAATCAAATATGGCACTGTAAATCAATGGGTGAAACCGACTTCTGTCTTTCAAGCTTTAATCGCTAAAAATCTCAGTTATGTTTTCATTTTTACCGCTTGGACTTGGGCGTGGATGTTGTGGCTAATCGTGTTTCGAGGTTGGTTTGTTCAGGGTTCATTACTGCTCATTTTGCTCGGGCAATTATTTTTTTATACAGCCTATGCCTTTATCAGTTCTACCGTGGTTTTGGCGACACGTGATCTCACCAAATCCTTTGGTTTTATTGCGGTATATGGTGGCTCATCGCTGAGTTTTGCAGGGGTAACATTGCCGCTGAATAACGCGCCAATGTTTACAAAATTTTGGGCCAATATTATCCCCTATACGCCTTATGCCAAATTACAAACAGAACAATGGGTCATTGGTAGTCCAATCTTCATTTCAATCACACCGCTTATCACCCTGATCATTTACTGTCTGTTCTATTTTGTTCTTGCCAGCTTCTTTTTACGTAAAGTACTAAAGGAGCAACTCATATGAATGTAATTGCATCATTTCTATCAAATTTGCTCAGACACTATATTCAAAGCTTTAAAGATATTGTGAAGCACAGTTCGATTTTTACCACCTTAGTGCTTTCTGTTTTTCTTTACAGTTTTTTTTATCCCATTGCTTATCAAGCGGAACACGCAGAATCGCTCCCCATCATTGTGGTGGATGAGGAACAAAGCATACTCACCAATACGATTATTGGTGCTGTAGCCAATAGTCCCAATGTAGAAATTCGAGCTGTGACTGGTAATTTTGCGGAAGCTGAAAATATGCTCCGAAGTCAGCAAGCTGACGGGATTTTACTTCTGCCGAGTAATCTTTCAAATAGCATTCGCCGTGGTGAAACCGGTGGAATTGGTTTATATCTCAGTGCTGCAAATTTTCTAAAGACTCAAAAAATTGGCTTAGGTTTAGCCAGTTCTATGGAAAATGCCCTCGTCGAATATGCAGAAAAATTCCAGAACATATCCGATTTTAGCCCAGCTTTATCTATCCATAAGATTCCATTATTTAATCCACTTTCAGGCTATGGCAGCTATATTTTCCCAGCAGTTGCACCCTTAATTATTCATCAGACGATTTTATTGGGTCTGTGCATGCTGATTGCGACCTATCGACAAAACACAGCATGGCGTCCGAGCTATACACAATTGGCTGGCATCTTCTTGTGTATTTTGACCATTGGAACGTTGGGCTGCTTCTATTTATTTGGTTTTACCTTTTGGCTGAACGACTATCCACGGGGTGGAAATTTTTTGGGCATGTTCATTGCTGTACCCATCTTCCTCAGTTGTATTATTGCGATGACGCTCTATTTAGCCACCTTTCTTGACCTGCCAGAACGTGCAGGACATGTCATCGTTTTTAGTTCTATTCCGCTATTTCTACTTTCGGGAACGGCATGGCCACATGCAGCTATGCCTGAATGGATGCAAATACTCGCTCAAGCATTACCTTCGACCCAAGGCATTCAAATGTTCCTTCAACTCAATCAGATGGGTGTGCCTACAGTAATCGTCATTCCAAAACTGCTTTACCTCACAAGTATTGGACTGATTTTTTTATGTCTTGCTGTCTGGCGTTTAAAGCTTTCCAAACGATAATGCTGTTTGCGCTGTTAAACATGTCTAGATCAAGCGAAATGCGTTCAAACCTATTCATCATGGACTCG
The DNA here is from genome assembly GCF_013419345.1 of Acinetobacter sp. YH12086. NCBI lineage: Bacteria > Pseudomonadati > Pseudomonadota > Gammaproteobacteria > Moraxellales > Moraxellaceae > Acinetobacter > Acinetobacter sp. YH12086. The sequence continues at coordinate 55,674 of NZ_VPAF01000003.1, read as the reverse complement.
AACGCTTTGCTTCTAATCATGTCTCAAATTTAAATTCTTGCTGTCATCTATTAGCTGTATGCATTTGGCCTGACAGTCGATGCTTCATCCACTTGAATATCAAAATCATCTACATCTGAGGTGATCTCAGTAACCAAATCATCTGACTCTTTTTCTGCAGCGTTTTCAAGCCAGAATCCTTTCACTTTATCGTCCCCATCATGACCTGCAAAGACCACACTCATATATAGTTTTTTTTGCGGATAATCATATTTATACACAATCGTTGTGGTCTCCCCTTCTCCCAGCCGAGTATTTGCCATTCGCTGAATCACTTCCGCCTCAGCGCTAGGTTGACCTGCTGGAATCAGCTTTTTCATACGCGAGAACAGCTCCGGATCTGCCAGCATCGCATCACGAATATTTTCTTCAACCAATGCCAAAAAGCTATCTTGATGGGGTTGGTGTAGTGCTGCGAATAATTTTTCTGACTTGATACGCTGTGAGCTTGTCTCACTTGGTAGGCTTGATTCGAATTTTGCAATCAAGAAATCGCCGATTTTTTCACAAGCCGTTATAGGTAAGATTAAAGCAATGATGACGACTAATTTTTTCAACACCGTACAAGCCCTCTGGTTATTATTAAAATATATAAAGTTAAAATTTAGTTCGGATAATCTGTGTGATTTATAGAATTTTCACTGATTTATCTGCCTCACAAGTATAAAGCAAACTTCTATATAAAAATGAAAAATACAGGCTCACAATTAGTTTTTCGATCTTTCTAGGCAAATCAGAGATTTTGTGAAGTGTTCATTAATAACTCAATATTATTCGTTCTATAAATTAAACTTAATAATCAAATCGCTTATACAACTAAAAATGATAATTTATCGATCAAACAGTTTGGTTTTGATCAAAATCGTTGGCTGTATTCTCATATAAACTGCAAAATATTATCGTATTTATCTCCCAAATTATTCAGAACTTTTTGTCATGGCGGATTCAGTCTGTCTGCAACATTTGTTCGTGGATGACTGTGGGCTTTTTTCTCCCAAATCTGACATAAGAGCTGATGTATGAAAAAGATTAAGGTGAGCCTTGCCTGGCAAATCGTGATTGCTCTCATTCTAGGTATACTTGTTGGTGCTTTCCTACACTATTCTCCTGAATATCGTGATGCTTTAGTTAATAACTTTTTGACACCTTTGGGCTCAATTTTTATTAACCTCATTAAGATGATCGTTATTCCGCTTGTTGTGTCGATGCTTATTTTAGGTATTGCCAATACAAGTCACGGTAGTAACTTAGGTAAACTTGGTTTCAAAACAATTATTTATTTTGAAATCATTACCACCGTTGCTATTTTAGTCGGTTTAGTTGCAGCCAACGTATTCCAACCTGGTGCCGGCATTGATATGTCTGCATTGACGCAAGTCGATATTTCAAAGTATCAAGAAACAACACATGAAGTCAGTGAACATTCTCATGGTTTGATTCAAACAATACTTTCACTTATTCCATCTAACTTTTTTGCAGCTTTGACGAGTGGTCAAATGCTCCCAATCATCTTTTTCTCTGTGATGTTTGGTGTAGGTTTAGGTGCGCTTGATCAGGAAGTAAAACAACCTTTAATTAAAGTGTTGACCGCTGTTTCTGAAACGATGTTTAAAGTTACGCACATGATCATGATGTTTGCACCTATTGGTGTATTCGGCTTGATTGCTGCAACTGTTGCGAATTTCGGCTTCAGCTCTCTTGTGCCACTGCTTAAACTCGCAGTTTTAGTTTATGGTGCAATTTTCTTCTTTATTTTCATTGTATTAGGTGCTGTTGCTAAATTCTGTGGCTTCAGTGTTTGGGCCATTATCAAGATCTTAAAAGATGAATTGATTCTCGCGTATTCAACTGCAAGTTCTGAAACCGTCCTCCCCCGTATTATGGAAAAAATGGAAGCTTATGGTGCTCCGAAACCGATTACCAGTTTCGTGATTCCAATTGGCTATTCATTTAACCTCGATGGTTCGACCCTATATCAAAGTATTGCGGCTATCTTTATTGCTCAGCTTTACGGGATTGATCTGACAATCACCCAACAAGTGATTCTGGTCCTGACCTTGATGATTACCTCTAAAGGGATTGCAGGTGTACCTGGCGTTTCTTTCGTGGTTTTGCTAGCGACTCTCGGCAGTGTCGGTATTCCTCTCGAAGGTCTGGCATTCATTGCGGGTATTGACCGTATTTTAGATATGGCACGTACTGTACTGAATGTGATTGGTAACGCGCTTGCAGTACTGGTGATCAGTAAATGGGAAGGCCAATTTGATACTGAAAAACAAAAAAATTATGCCGCTAATCTAAAAGATGCCGCTTAATTTTATGTCATAAAAAAGGACGCTTCGGCGTCCTTTTTTACAGCTTTGTTTTATTTTTCCAAACTTTATTTATTTTTTTCGCCAAAAACTGAAATATTAAAATCTCGAATTTTGTTACTTCCTGCGGGTTTATCAAAACTTACATCATACTGTACAAGGTTTTTATTGGTATAACCGTACTCATAAGTGACCGTATATAAAGACGGTTTTTCAGTCGATTTTTCAATGTGCTTAGCCACTATATTTTTGCGTGAGTAATCTTGTTTCGGAATACCTCGTGCAAATTTACGCAGCTCTTTTTCATTCTGTTCAAACTTCGCTTTGAGTTCTGGTTCAAAGTAGGTATACAACTTTTCAAAATTGCCTTCACGTAATTGATCATAGGCAGCTTGGGCAACTTCAGTCTGTTCAGCACTTGGGTCTGGTATTGCATTTAATGCTTTTTGGCCAATTTGATCACAGCCGCCAAGCCCAATAAGTGAAGCCATTGCAAAATATTTTAATTTCATATTGTACTCATCAATCTAAAATTATCTGTCTATAAAAAAGGACGCCGTAGCGCCCTCTTTTCTCAATCTTCAATTAGTCTTCTTCAGGCTCATTGAGATCTGATTCATTGTCATTTTGCTCAATAATCGTTGAGTCATCTACAAGCTGCTCAGTTTCGATTGCTTCCACTTCTTCAAAAGTTTCGTCTTCTTCAACTGCTTCGATCGCAACAACACCGACCAAGATTTCGCTTTCACCTAAACGGATCAGACGAACACCTTGAGCATTACGACCTGTTTGTGCCACTTCAGACGCACGTGTACGAACCAGCGTACCACCATCTGAAATTAACATCAGCTCTTTAGACGCATCAATCGCTACCGCACCAACAAGTTCACCGTTACGTTCAGATGTTTTGATTGCAATAACACCTTTACCGCCACGTTTCTTGGTTGGGAAGTCATCTACTGGTGTACGTTTACCATAACCATTAGCTGAAGCACAAAGTACTTCACCAGTTTCAGGAACAACCACCAATGACACAATACGGCTAATGAGAGCTGAATCAGAGGTATCTTCATCATCAGACTCTACATCCGCATCCTCAGCGTCTTCAGCTTGAGCAGCTGCACCAATGGTCACGCGCATACCACGGACACCTTTGGCAGAACGCCCCATTGAACGCACGTCAGTTTCTGCAAAACGAATGGCTTTACCTTCGTTTGAGAACAACATGATTTGTTGTTCGCCGTCGGTAATTGCGACACCAATTAAAGTGTCATCACCATTCAGCTCAATCGCTCGTAGACCGTTAGAACGAACATTCGAGAATTGTTCTAGTTCAACACGTTTAATCGTACCGTATTCAGTCGCCATGAATACATAGAAGTTTTTACGAACGGCTTCTGCTTGCTGTGCAAAGTCATTGATGATCTCATCATCAAGATCAGTGGTAGAAAGCTCTAAGCCCAACTGTTTCAATTGAACACGTAATGCATCAGACAAGTCATCTGCACCGTCTTCAGTCTCAGCAAGTGCAGCTTCTAAACCAGCAAAATGACTATTAATCACTTCATTAGTTTGTAACTGTGCACTATTGGCTTTTACAAATGCTTTAAAGTCAGCCAAACGTTCTTTAAATTTCTTCGGCGCATCGACCACTGGTAAAATAGCGGTGATGGTCTCGTTTTCATCTAATGGCAATAAGTTCACCATTGGACGACCTTTCGCACCACGAGATGCTTGAGGTACTTCATATACTTTCAGACGATAAACTTTACCTACATTGGTAAAGCAAAGCACTGTTGCGTGGTTTGAAGTCACGATCAAATGTTGGATGTAATCGTCTTCTTTCATTGAAGTTGCAGACTTACCACGTCCACCACGACGCTGTGCAGCGTAGTCTGACAATGGTTGAGTTTTTGCATAGCCTGATTTAGAAACAGTTAGTACCATTTGCTCTTCAGGGATTAAATCTTCACGAGAGAAGTCGATACGTGATTCCACGATATCGGTACGACGTGCATCGCCATATTGTTGAAGGATTAAAGCCAATTCCTCTTTAATCACGTTCATCAACAAGTTGAAATCGTTCAAAATTGCCGTGTATTCAGCAATTTGACCAAGAATTTCTGTATATTCAGCTTGTAACTTGTCTTGTTCTAGACCAGTTAAGCGATGTAAACGAAGTTCTAAGATCGCACCTACTTGGGTTGGAGACAGACGATAAATATCACCTGTTAAACCAAATGGACGTGCTGGATCTTCGCCTTCAATTTCATCTGGTCGGACAGATACCGCACCCGCTTTTTCAAGCAATGCAACAACCCCACCGCCTGCCCACTCGCCCGCTTGTAAACGTTCGCGTGCTTCGCTTGGGTTTGCAGATGTTTTGATGGTTTCAATGATCGCATCGATGTTTGCAAGTGCAACCGTCAAACCTTCTAAGATATGTCCACGTTCACGTGCTTTACGCAATTCGAACATAGTACGGCGTGTAACCACTTCCTGACGGTGACGGATAAACGCTGCAATAATATCTTTCAAGTTCATTAACTTAGGCTGACCATTATCGAGGCAGACCATGTTAATGCTGAATGAATTTTCTAATTGGGTATTTTGGAATAGGTTATTTACAATCACTTCGGCGTTTTCACCACGCTTCAAGTCAATTGCAATACGCATCCCTTCTTTATCTGATTCATCACGAAGTTCAGAAATACCTTCAAGTTTTTTCTCTTTAACCAACTCAGCAATACGTTCAATGGTTTTTGCTTTGTTAACTTGATAAGGAATTTCAGTGAAGACAATCGTGCTACGGCCCGATTTTTGGTCTTCTTCAATGTGATATTTACCACGGATGTGCAAACGGCCTTTACCAGTACGGTACGCATCGACAATGCCTGATTTACCGTAAATGATACCGCCTGTAGGGAAGTCTGGACCAGAAATATGTTCCATTAACCCTTCAATGCTGATGTGCGGATCGTTGGCATAAGCAAGACATGCATTAATGACTTCTGTCATGTTATGCGGAGCCATATTGGTTGCCATACCTACAGCAATACCAGCTACACCGTTAATCAACAAGTTAGGCACACGTGTTGGCATGACTTGTGGAATACGTTCAGAACCGTCGTAGTTGTCTTCCCACTCTACGGTATCTTTCTCAAGATCCGCTAAAAGTTCGTGGGTTAATTTACGCATACGAACTTCGGTATAACGCATTGCTGCTGCACTGTCACCATCGACAGAACCGAAGTTACCCTGACCATCAACCAATTGATAGCGTAAACTGAAATCTTGAGCCATACGAACAATGGTTTCGTATACAGCTAAGTCACCATGTGGGTGATATTTACCGATGACGTCACCGACTACACGGGCAGACTTTTTGTAAGCTTTGTTGTAGTCATTGCCCAATTCGTGCATTGCAAAAAGCACACGACGGTGAACAGGTTTGAGACCATCTCGGACATCTGGCAACGCACGTGACACAATCACGCTCATTGCATAATCGAGATATGAGCTCTTCAGTTCATCCTCAATGGCAATCGGTCTAATTTCCGATACGCTCATGCATACTCCTTGTTATACAAGCAGAATTCTGCCCGCATTTATATATCGTAAATCTGTAAAAATTAGTTCAAAAAACACTGAACCAATATCAAAAGTCAAGTCGGACAGTATAGCATAAAAACCCTGATTTTTGTGCCAATCATCTTGCACTAGAACCATGATTTTTTGTATTTATTTTAAGCATTTTGATTTTATTTGCTGTGAAAAAAACCTCTACGAATAGAGGTTGTTTAATGTTCAAAAAATTTCTTTTCGAAGCTTCAAATTTAGACGCATAAATGAGATAAAAATCACTCTTTATGATATTGCATAATCTCTAGTTCTTGAGGTACATGATCCTGCTGCATCCATGAGTATGCTGTTAAATACAAACCTAAAATAAGCGGAAATTCATAAACTTCTTCGATGAAATCTTTATAAGCCAAATCGTACAAAAATAAAAAACTAAGACTACGACTATGCTCAACTGCATCAGAAATAAGTAAGCCCAATATCACCAAGCCGAATGGCCAAATTGGTAAAGCCAAGGTTTTTAGCTTATGTACAATTTCTTGGCGTAAATACGGCGAAAACAGCATAAAGACCACAGGTGCAATCATGAATACCGAAATTAAACGAAAATACGGTTTAGGCACATCAGGAAAATAGTCACGCCCCCAACTAATACTACGACCAAATAGCAACAACCACCATGCAACAGCCCACAACCAAAATTGTTTCTTTCCATCTTGCATTTCAAGTGGTCGAATATAGAAAAAAGTATAAATCGCAAAAAACAGCAATAACAATGCTTGGACCGATTCAACTGCTGTAACAGTCATTCCATCAAATAAAGGAAAAGAGATACTTTGTAAAACAGGAAAAAGTAAACAGCAGATCATCAGCACCAATACACTGACTGGTAACTGAAAATCAAATTTCAAAGGGAGACTCCGCCTAAAGGGCAAGTTCAATAAAACAGCAATGTTAACACAAAATATACAATCCTTTAAGCTTGCTTTAAGTTTAAGATTCAAACTTGAAGGATAAATTTTTATTATTTTATTTTAAATCTTTGTATTTTTATAATTTATTTATCTCCATCCTATTACCAAGCGATTGCGCCTGCTTACTTACCATTTAAGTTTCAACATACGTTTAGCTTACGCTACAGTAGTGTCTAATACCAATAATAAGAAATCACATCGTATGAATATTGAAGTACTAAATTAAGAATCCACTCCCCCCCATAAGCATGAAACATCTAACTGCAATTTATATATGTACATTTACGTATAATTAATCGATTAAACATAACCAAGAAGACCTACTAATTCTTCAAACAATAAAAACGCCCCTAAACCATAAGCTTAGGAGCGTCTTGAACTGTGTTCAGAAATTAGATTTTAGATACTAATTCTGGAACTACAGTGTTCAAGTCACCTACTAACCAGTAATCAGCTACTGAGTTAATTGGCGCTTCTTCGTCTTTGTTGATCGCAACGATCACTTTAGATTCCTTCATACCTGCCAAGTGCTGAATCGCACCTGAGATACCTACAGCGATGTACAAGTCAGGAGCAACAATTTTACCTGTTTGACCCACTTGCATATCGTTTGGTACGAAACCAGCATCAACAGCTGCACGAGATGCGCCTTGCGCAGCACCAAGCTTGTCCGCTAATGGATCAAGAACAGTGTGATAGTTTTCACCTGAACCAACACCACGACCGCCTGAAACAACAATACGCGCAGCTGTTAATTCTGGACGTTCAGATTTCACGATTTCTTCAGAAACGAACTTAGAAATACCAGCATCACCAGTAGATGCAACAGCTTCAACTGCAGCAGAGCCGCCTTCGCTTGCAACAGCATCAAATGCAGTACCACGAACAGTCGCAACTACAACAGACTCGCCAGACTCTACAGTTGCAATCGCGTTGCCTGCATAGATTGGACGTTTGAAAGTTTTAGGACCTTCAACAGCAATGATGTCAGTGATCATGCTTACGTCAAGTAGCGCAGCAGCACGTGGAAGTACGTTTTTGCCCGTTGTCGTAGAAGCAGCAAGGATGTGAGTGTAACCCGCACCGATAGAAGCAACTAATTTAGCAACGTTTTCAGCCAATTGATTAGCATAAGCAGCGTCGTCAGCAAGTAATACTTTGCTTACACCCGCAACTTTAGCTGCTTGGTCTGCAACTGCTTGAGCGCCTGAACCAGCTACTAATACAGTGATATCACCACCGATTTTTTGCGCTGCAGCAACAACGTTAAGAGTTGCACCATTTAGTGCTTTGTTGTCGTGCTCAGCGATAACTAAAATACTCATGATTTTTATCCTTCTGTATTAGATCACTTTCGCTTCGTTTTTCAATTTATCTACAAGCTCGTCTACAGACTTCACTTGTACGCCCGCTTTACGTTCTGCAGGAGCTTCAACTTTAACAGTTTTAAGCTTAGTTGCAGGTGAAACGCCATAATCAGCAGGTGACTTAGTATCAAGCGGCTTTTTACGCGCTTTCATAATGTTTGGAAGAGCAGCATAACGTGGCTCATTCAAACGCAAGTCAGTGGTGATAATTGCAGGAAGTGCAAGTTCAACAGTTTGTAAACCACCGTCAATTTCACGAGTCACTTGTACTTTGTCGCCTTCAACTTTAACTTCTGAAGCGAAAGTACCTTGGCCAGCACCTAAAAGCGCGCCAAGCATCTGACCAACTTGGTTAGAGTCGTCATCAATTGCTTGTTTACCAAGAAGGATCAATTGAGGTTGTTCAGCGTCTACAACACCTTTTAGGATTTTTGCAACTTCAAGTGCACCTAACTGGCTGTCGTCAGCTTCAACAAGGATACCGCGGTCTGCACCAAGCGCCATAGAAGAACGGATTTGTTCTTGAGCTTCTTTAGGACCAATAGAAACAACAACGATTTCTGAAACAGTTCCTTTTTCTTTTAAACGAACCGCTTCTTCCACTGCGATTTCACAGAATGGGTTAATTGACATTTTAACGTTCGTTAAGTCAACACCACTGTTGTCCGGCTTAACGCGAACTTTAACGTTGGCATCAACCACACGTTTTACAGCAACAAGAGCCTTCATGTAATCCTCGGCTGTTTTAGCAAATGTAAATGTTGAGAAAAGTTATATTAACTCTTCACTTTAAATTTTTTAGGTGCCCTATCTTGCAATGTGTACGGCATTTCGGTCAAGTCACAATTATCGAAAGACCTGTAAAAAAGCGTAATTTCCTTGAACTTATCGTTCACATTTTTTAAAGAATGGTTCAGTTATCCAAAAAAACGCATTATTCAGTTATTTTTTAAGCATTGATTTTTATTATTTTTTTACTTGATTTAGCTCATCAAAAGATCTGATTTAATATCAATTTTCGATCAATCTTTCTGAAATAGAGCTTTCCCTCTACACATTCGGCAACATATCTAAACTTGTCATTTAAGATAGAAGCATAATGAATTTAGCGCTAATTTCACTTTTCCGAAGCTAATTGGTGGGTTTTTCTCTCTTTCTTATTCTTAATATGTGTCGATATTCACCACATATAAAAAAACCTCCGCCTTCACGAAGGTTTTAGTTAAGGCAATTATTTCTATTTACATTTGCTGTTTTTAATTGGCAATTAACCATGTCGCAGCAAGAGCCAATAAACCGCCTGATGTACCATCGATCCACTTTTGTTTGCGTTCATCAATTTCAGTTTTTTGTGTAATACGTGCAAAGACCATACTCAAACTACAATACACTACAAAAATTAGCCCAATAAAAATGAAGGACAAAATCAAACCTTGACTCACGGTACTCGCTGATTTATCGATAAATTGCGGCAAAATTGCAAAATATATCAACATTCCTTTCGGGTTCAGTAAAGCCGTAAAAAAGCCTTTTTTAATCGGGTTGGACGCTGACTTTTTCTCAATACTTAATTTTTTACTGCTAAATACTGAACGTAGCAAATGCGTCGCCAAATATAAAAGATAAGCAATCCCCAACCAGCGGATTGTTTCAAAGAGTAGTGGAAATGACACGATAATCGCAGCAATACCCAATGCCACCAAAATCGAGTGAACCAAGTAACCTGAACACACACCTACTGTTGCCATCATGCCTGCTTTTGCATCCTTACCCATCACTTGTGACAGGATAAAAAGCATATCGGGTCCTGGTGTGAAAATAAGGGGAATTACCGTTAAGGCAAACAAAGCAAATACAGACATTTCAATTTTCCCTTTCTATGTCCTGAAAGTGAAATTAGTATGTTTGAATCGCTTTAAAATAGGATATCAAATATTCTATAATAGATATTATTTTTAGAATTATATTCTATTTTATGAAGACATCTTCTAAGTCAATTCTAGTTAAACTAGATCGTATTGATAAAAATATCATTCGCTCACTTCAAAATAATGGCCGCATGCAAAATAATGACTTAGCCAAGGAAATTGGACTCTCGCCTTCTTCTTGTTTACGTCGGGTCAAATTACTCGAAGAAGCAGGTGTGATTCAGAATTACACCACCATGGTCGATCCACAAAAGATTGGCTTTCAATTGATTTTATTCTCTCGTATTTGGTTGACTGGGCAAGATGCTGAAACCATCGATACTTTTATCGAAGCGATGAAAGAACTTCCTCAAGTCATGGAGTGCTACATTATTTTGGGTGAGTGCGATGCAATGCTCAAAGTAGTGGTGCCTGACCTAGAAAGTTACCGCAAATTTCAGTCTACTCACTTAACCAAGAAAAATGGCATCACCAGTGTAAAGACTGATTTACCAAGCCAAATCATCAAACAAAGCTTCCAGTTACCGCTAGAAGATTTATAAACAGAAATTGGTCTGCCAAGGAACAACTCAAGCATTAGAAACGACGAGGCTGAAACTACAAGCTTGGCAATGTAGTGACGGATTACCTTCACAGCCTCGAATGCAAATACCTAGCAATTCGGTATTTACTTATATTTTAAGCAAAGAAAAATAATAATTTGGGGCACATTTGCAGCAATTAAATGGGAAATATCTAGGAGGTCTTTGAGCTCAATTGCTCAAGTAGGAAAACCATTGATTGGATTGACAGGCTCTCGCTATCAAAATTAAACGAATTGAATTACTAAGCAGCAAAACGGATTGGCATTTAGAAATTTTTGTTTAAGCAACTAAGCTATGCAAAGAAGATTAACACTCTAACGCTCTGCTCACAAGCATCTCAACATGTCATGGAGCGAGTGATATAAGGGCTAAACATCCAAAACCAATGAAGATAGCCCTTGAGTTGTTTATTTGACCAATGGTTTAGGCTGGCTGATTTTCCAAAAAGTCACGATGGATGTGGCTTAGGTCAATAAGTTCATACTTTGCCAAATCAAAAATACGCCAAATGGTGAGGGCATCTTCTTTACTGTCAAATTTAGCAGTTGCTTTATTGGTAAGCTGCCATTGTTTATCCGAAATCCAAATAAAGTATTGGCCCGTCGCCGCATTAAACGCCTGAACTTTACCATCGGCATTAATCCCTTGTAGCTGCGCACCTTCAGGCAATACAGCTTCTACTTCAGGTAAACTGATTTCAACAAAGTGTTTGATTTGGCGTAAGCCGTATCCTACAAAAATTTCTTTTTGCTGACCATTTAACTGGTCATATTTTTCTTGAATATCTGAAATCATGGTATGGCCTATATATTTTTAACGGTACAGCAATTTAGTAAATGGCGAATTTCACTTCAGCACTTACGTCAATTCAATAATGGACATTTTTTATACCCGATAATTTGAATTTTTATAATGCGACAATAGTTCAAAATGTCGGTCAATTTTACCAATATTTTTTCACATCCTTATTTAATTTTCATGAAGTAGACCACTTTAGGATACAAAATGTGAAATCTAGCCTGTGAATTTAAGCAAAATTTAGACCACTGAGTACCAAAGTCGTTTTTGCAATTGTTACGAATCTTTATGCTGTGCCCTTGGATGGGCCTGATCATAAACTTGTGCCAATCGATCAAAATCCACATGGGTATAAATTTGTGTAGTGGTTAAATTACTATGCCCCAACATTTCTTGTACAGCACGCAAGTCACCGCTATTGGACAACATATGGCTAGCGAAGCAATGTCGTAATAAATGCGGATGTAAATCGACATTTACACCTGCACGTCGAGCTTGAAATTTAACTCGATTTTCTATTTGTCTTACCCCTAGTGGATTTCCTTTTTGAGTGATAAAAACTTGGGCTTCTGGGACAAAATCACCATGCCATGCAGGATATAATTGCAACCAATGCATCACAGCCTCTTTGGCTTTAGAACCAAAAGGTACAATGCGCGTTTTATTCCCTTTACCCGTAATACGTAAAAGTTGGCGATTAAAATCAATATCTCGAATGGTTAAGCCCTGCACTTCTGCCAAACGTAAACCACTTGAATAGAGCAACTCCAAAATCGCTTTATCACGTATCCAAAGTTGCCGTTGAGTTTCACTTTCCGGCTCGGGCTGTTCCATGATTTGTTTAATGGTTTCAATATCGACCAATCCTGGTAAAGGACGTGATTGGCGTTTGAGCTGAAAATCATCTGCAGGATTAAAATTGAGATAACCCCCTTGTTCTGCCCATTTCATAAATTGGCGTATTGAAGATAACATGCGCTGCAAACTACTTGGATTGAGCTGAAACTGTTCCACTTTATGAGCAACAAATTCACGCAGATCTGACTTTTCGACATCATGCAGTGGCAAGTTGCGTATTGTACAAAATTGGAGAAAATCACTGACATCACGCTCATACGCTTGCAATGTATGTTTAGACTGATTTTGAATTTCACGTTCCTTCAACCACATAGTCAGTAGTTGACTCTGATCCATCGTCATCTGTCTTCTCCCATTTCAACATGTGCTTAAGCGTTGCAGTACGTTCACTAAAGCGATTTTACATATCTGTTTTATGAAAAGAGTCTAGCAAAGAACCCCTTAGGCTTACCATCAACACGTTGGTAAAAAGCTTGCGTTTCATTAAGCAAATACCCTTCTACACCATCCACACTGTGTGGATTGACATGGATTAAATCCACTGGGCATTGCTCTTTTAAACTATCCTGTGTGATACGACCAATTTTACTGTGCAAATCTTGAATTTGTTGTTCAGATAACCCTGCTTCTAAATCTAGTCCGATCAGCAAAGTTGGTGAATCATCTCGAGCTTCATTCAGCATTTGCGCCAAATAGGCAGCTTTTACCACACGCTCTGTGCCGAAAAAATGCTTAATTGATCAATCATAAACTGCGGATATTCCGCTGGCTGACCAATTAAAACTTCCGTATCTTCCGTAACTTCATAGTTTTCTGAGGGCTGAATATACTGCCCGTTCAGCAAATGTTGAATTTCTTCTGGTACAAAGTCCTTCGTCGCATCAGGTGTTTGTGGATTCAATACAAGCCTTGCCCCCATGGTCATTTCAAATAATGCCTTGGTTGGTAGCCGGATATGCGACTCCTCTTCAGATATTGCCAACCGCATTTTTTCCAAAGAAGTAAAAAACGGGATGACGCAATCATAAGTTTCATCTTCCCATGATTTCAATTGAACACTGTCGCCTTCATCCAAGATCAAAGCTTCGGCAATACGTGAATCACGTCCCCCTGTTGTTCCCACACAATACACATTGGCCGCTAATAATTGAGCTAAAAATTCGGGTCGATACGCAGGTTCATGTAAAGCTTTATGAAAAAGTTGCTCTAAGATTTCTTCTTTTATTTCTTCGTTTATTTGTTCCATGTTGATTCCAATCCCATTGAATTATAATTTTTTATTCACTTTTTATTTTATGAAAAAAGCCCTGAATGAATCAGGGCTTCGAGTTTAACCTTGGAAGTAGCTTAAATCTAAGCGTCCTTCGTAAACTGTTGCAGTTGGTCCAGTCATCCAGACTACACCACCTTCTTGCCACTCAATTTGCAGCTTACCACCTGCCAACTCTATTTCGACCGAATTGGCTAATAAACCACGACGCATACCTGATACTGCCGCTGCACAAGCACCTGTACCACAGGCCATGGTTTCACCGACACCACGTTCAAATACACGTAAGCGTGCATGTTTCTCATCCAAAATTTGCATAAAGCCAGCATTTACTCGCTGTGGAAAACGCTCATGTGATTCGACTTGTGGACCAATTTTAGCGACGTCTGCGGTAATGACATCAGGAACGATCGTCACTGCATGCGGATTACCCATACTCACTACATCAATGGTGAGCTGTTCATTATTCGCCAATGCTATGTCGTATAAGTTTTCAGGCTCTTCCGCAATAAATGGAATTTCATGCGGCAAAAAGCGTGGATAACCCATATTAACGCGCACCCAACCATTCGCACCTAATTCAGGCTCTACGATACCTGACTTGGTTTGTACTTTGATTTTGGTTTTGCTGGTCAACTTACGTTCATGCACAAAGCGTGCAAAACAACGTACGCCATTACCACATTGTTCAACTTCCGAACCATCTGCATTAAAAATACGATATTTAAAATCGACATTAGGTAAATCAGGTGGTTCTACAATCAAAAGCTGATCAAAACCAATACCAAAATGACGGTCGGCCAAACGCTGAATCGTCACTGTATCTAAATAAGCCCGTTGGCTAATTAGATCGACCACCATAAAGTCATTGCCAAGGCCATGCATTTTGGTAAATTCTAATAACATCTCGAATTTCTCCTTAAGGCAATAAACGTTCACGTTCCCATAATGATTCGATGGTTTCACGCTCACGAATCAAATGAGACTGATCACCGTCAACCATCACTTCAGCAGCACGTCCGCGGCTGTTGTAGTTTGAACTCATGACAAAACCATAAGCACCCGCACCCAATACTGCAAGCACGTCATTTTCTTGAATCGCCAACTGACGTTGCTTACCGAGGAAATCACCGGTTTCGCAAATCGCGCCAACAACATCCCAGTCTTTCTTTTCTGTATCAGTACGAGGCGTTACTTCCTGAATATCCATCCATGCTTCATATAAAGCAGGACGGATTAAGTCGTTCATTGCGGCATCAATAATGGCAAAATTACGATGATTGGTCGGTTTGAGCAAATCAACTTTAGTTAACAACACCCCTGCATTTGCAGAAATACTACGCCCCGGCTCCATATATACCTTAAGGCCTAATTTTTCTAATGCCGGACGCATTGCCTGAGCATATTCTTCAACGGTTGGCGGAACTTCGTCTTTGTACGTTACGCCTAAACCACCACCAATATCGATGTGTTTTAGATGAATACCCATCTCTTTCAGTTGATTGATCATCACAATGACACGATCAAGTGCATCAACAAAAGGCTGAGTTTCAGTCAACTGTGAACCGATATGACAATCAATCCCGATAATCTCAAGATTTGGCAACGACGCTGCATATGCATAGGTGTCAAAAACGCTGTCTGAAGGAATACCGAATTTATTTTCTTTTAAACCCGTAGAGATATAAGGATGGGTTTTGGCATCCACATCTGGATTTACACGCAATGAAATCGGTGCTTTCTTACCCATTGCCGCAGCAACTTTTTGGATTCGATCTAGCTCTGCATGAGATTCTACGTTAAAACATGCAATACCCACGTCCAACGCTTTTTGGATATCGGCTTCAGTTTTACCCAAACCAGAGAATACAATTTTAGAAGCTTCACCACCGGCTTTTAATACACGTGCGAGTTCACCACCCGTCACGATATCAAAACCAGCGCCCTGCTTGGCAAGTACGTTTAACACCGCAAGATTAGAGTTTGACTTTACCGCAAAACAAATTTGATGGTCGATAAAGCTAAATGCACGATCCATATCTGAATAATGCTTTTCAAAAGTAGCTTTTGAATAAACATAAAGCGGTGTGCCATATTGCTGTGCAAGCTGTTGTAAAGAACATTGCTCTGCATGCAATACCCCATTCGTACGGGTGAAACTCATGAAAGTATCCTTTCTATAAAAGCATTAAGGTGTAGGGTTAGAATTTGAAGATTCCGATTCAGTTGGAACAGAATCCGCTTGTTTTTCCTGCTTTTGCTGTGCAGGCGTATCTGGATAAATCAGATATTTTGCGCGCTTATCTGCATTTGCATCTGAAGGTAAATGCAATGCACCAGACTGACCACAAGCGGTCAGCAGCACAGCACTTGCTAATACAATAATTTTATAATTCATAAAACGATACATAAACGTACCTAATGAAAAGATTTTTCCGAGTATAACGTGATCAACCCGCGGATAAAAGAAAAGCCCTGTAATTCCAAGTGAGCTTTTTGCCATTCTGCACTAAATTTAAGCAAAATTTGATGGTGCTGTTTTCAAACCACATTTGTGTATTTTTCTATACCGATCAGGCTATTGATTTCACTGAAATAGCTTATCAATTTGAATGCTGTTTTATACTTCTATTAGCACTAATGAATACTGTGTATTAGTGTAAATTAAATCCATATCCAAATTAAAAAGCTGCCCCTCAGGAGCAGCTTTTTATGTTTTTACATCAGTTCAAAAATGTAAATTAATGGTGCTTTTTCTTATAAAAACCGAAATAGCCAATAATCAATATGATGAACCAAATCGGGCTCACCATGAGCGCTTTCATGGTATCTGCTTCTAGCGACAAGACATAAATCATGCCGATGAAGAAGATAATCACGAGCCAACAGGTATATAAACCACCCGGTAGTTTAAAGGTTGATTTCGCATGCAGCTCAGGACGAGTTTTATAGTAAACGATATAGCTCCAGATAATCATGAGCCATACACAGATAAATAAAATCGTCGAAAGTGTGGTTGCTAAAGTGAAGGCTTCAACCGTGTTCGGAACGAAATACTGTAATGCAGCACCCAACAGCAAACAAACTGCCGAGAAATATAACGCATTTGCCGGAACTGCACGTGAGTTTAGACGGCCAAACGCTTTTGGACCTTGCTCTTCACGAGATAAACCAAACAACATACGTGAAGTCGAGAACACACCACTATTCATCGATGACATAACTGATGACAACACCACCAAGTTCATAATAATCGCAGCAGCAGCAATACCGGCTTGGCTAAACAAGTTCACGAATGGTGAAATGCTTGGGTCAATGGCATTCCATGGCGTAACGGACATCACAATCACAAGTGCCAGCACATAGAAAATAATGATACGAATCGGAATCGAGTTCACAGCTTTAGGCAAGTTGTGTTCTGGATCTTTGGTTTCTGCTGCCGTAGTACCCACGAGTTCTACGCCGACAAAGGCAAAAATGGCGATTTGGAAACCTGCCAAGAAGCCAGTTACTCCTGTTGGGAATAGACCACCATGTGACCATAAATGTGTGAATGATGCGATTTCACCTGTCGATGAGGTAAAACCGGTAAAGATCATCCAAAGACCGACACCAATAAGCACCACGATTGCAATAATCTTAATCAGTGCAAACCAGAACTCTAATTCACCAAAAAGTTTAACCGTAACAAGGTTTAACCCCATGATAAATACAATGGCGGCAACACTGATCATCACCCCTTCTTCCGGCGAGAACGGGTTACCTCCATTAAAGAATTGCAGGTAATAAATGATGGCCGATAAATCAGCAATCCCTATAGTGATCCAGCACAGCCAATAGGTCCAACCCACAAAATAACCTGCCCACGGGCCGATTAAGTCGGTTGCAAAATCGATAAAAGATTTATATTCAAGATTTGATAGTAATAACTCGCCTAATGCACGCATGACGAGGAAAACCATAAAACCAATAATCATATAGATAATAAGGATGGACGGACCAGCTAAACTGATGGTCTTTCCTGACCCCATAAATAAACCTGTACCAATCGCACCACCAATCGCAATCAATTGCAGGTGTCGGTTGGACAAGCTTCGTTTCAAATCGCCGCTATCAGCGTGCGATCCATGAATTTCATTTGACATTATTTAATTCAACTTCGCGTTCCAATTGCGACAAATTAACGTAAAAATTTCAGAAAATACAAAATTATTTTTCATCATCTATATTTTCGGATTAAGTGACAAAGTTAATTTATTTTTCTTATATATAAAAATCTTAGCGCCAGTTCACATTTTAAAGCGACCAATAAAACAACAATTTACTTGTAATAACTTAAATTTTATGCAAAAAATATTTTACCAACGATAAAAAAATTATGCCAAATATCATGGAAGTTTCTAACAATGGCATATCAATTGCTACAGATATCAAAAATGTAGCATTCACTCACTCAGGGCCGATAAGAAGAAGATACTATGCAAGAAATTCAAAATATCATGGAAACACTCAGTGGATGGGTCTGGGGCCCGTACATGTTGGTCCTCATTGTCGGAACAGGTGTATTCCTCACCTTCCGACTACTTTTCTGGCAATTTCGCATGTTGCCTTTCGCATTCAAACAAGTCTTTGGCAAGCATCCTAAAGCAGATCAACATGATGGCGATATTTCTCATTTCGCCTCACTTATGACCGCACTTTCTGCCACCATTGGTACAGGTAATATTGCCGGTGTAGCCACCGCTTGTGTGCTCGGTGGTCCGGGCGCAGTGTTTTGGATGTGGATAACCGCGCTCTTTGGTATGGCAACCAAATATGGTGAAGGTGTACTCGCTGTAAAGTTTCGTCATAAAAATGAAAATGGCGAAATGAACGGTGGTCCGATGTATTACATCGAACGTGGACTTGGGCCTAAGTGGAAATGGTTGGCAGTGGTATTTGCCCTATTTGGTACTTTGGCATCCTTCGGTATTGGGAGCTCAGTACAGTCGAACACTGTCGCGCTTGCTGTGCAAAACAGCTTAGGGATCAGCACACTCACCACTGCAATCGTTATCACCATATTCTCTGCACTCGTTATTTTAGGCGGCATCAAATCCATTTCTAAAGCCTCTTCATTTATTGTTCCAATTATGGCGGTAGGTTATGTATTGGGTGGCTTAATCATTATTTTCACCAACCTTGAATTGGTGATCCCTGCACTAAAAATGATCTTTAGCTATGCATTTACGGGCGAAGCTGCTGCGGGTGGTGCGATTGGTGCTGCGATTCGTTATGGTGTGGCACGTGGTGTATTCTCTAATGAAGCAGGTATGGGCTCAGCACCCATTGCCGCTGCGGCTGCAAAAACTGACCACCCAGCACGTCAAGGTCTTGTCTCTATGACAGGTACGTTCTTAGACACCATCATTGTTTGCTCTATTACAGGTATCGTACTAGTGATGGGCTTCATCATGGCGGGACAAAGCTTTGGTGATCAAACGGGGGCCGTACTGACGATTAGTGTTTTTGACAAACTACTTCCGGGCTTCGGTGGTTGGGTCGTGACTTTCGGTATTATTTTCTTCGCTTATTCAACCATTCTGGGTTGGAGCTATTATGGTGAAAAATGCTGTACATACCTCTTAGGTGAAAAGTCAGTACTGATTTATCGCTTAATTTATATCGCATCAGTCTTTGTCGGCTGTGTCGTAACACTCGATCTCGTTTGGTTATTTGCCGATACCTTTAATGGTTTGATGGCTGCACCAAACTGTATTGCACTGTTATTGCTCTCAGGCATCATTGTGAAAGAATCAAAAGATTTTATTGAACGTCGTAAATCAGGTGAGTTGTACTAATACCCGCATCCTGCTCAACAAAAAGCCACGTGAATTCACGTGGCTTTTTTATTCGGACTGAAAATCGATATTTACTTATTGAATTGTGCCAATTTGACCATCATCAAATTTGTCGTTTTTCGTATTGCTTTCATTGGCTGCTTCATCTTTTGGATCTGATTCAGTATCTTCAATAAAGCCTTCACCAAATTGGTCACCAAACTCATTTTCAGCATATTCAGAATCTACAGCACTGGCTTCCATCAGATCAGCTTCGATTTCTAGGGCAATTTCCAAAGATAAAGAAAAGAACAATACCCCCTGAATTTTCATGTTCCCTTGTTCATCTTCAAGGTATTCACTGAGGGTTTTATATGCAGGGCTGCTTTCATCAAAAGGCACGTCAAGGTATAAATCACCTGTATAACTATCGATTAAAGACTCACCTTCTAGCCCCATACAAGGGAAATAGTCTATATTTTGCAGGTCAAACCAGTGCATAACATCATTACGCACCGTATTTTTTTCAGGATGTTGATGATCATATTCTTCAAAATGCACAAATAACACATCACGATTTTTTTCACGTGCGATGGCATCGATATGTCGTAATAGTTCAGTCATGTGGTGACCCATTTCAAAAAATATAATGCGCTATTATAAAGTGCTAACTATGTAAAAGTGCAGCTATTGAAAATAAAACGACATCAATTGACCTTCATCAGTCATTTCATGCGATAAAAACTTGGTTTTTCGATGTATTCACCGCTATGCTGTGACTCAATTTGAGTTTGTGCACAGTAAATATTATGGCGAAAGCAAAAAGTGTCTATCGATGTGAACAATGTGGTGCTGATCATCCCAAATGGGCCGGTCAATGTAGCGAATGTGGTGAATGGAATTCATTAGTCGAAGTCAGTATTGCACCCGCTGTTACACACCGTGCACAGCCGAAAATGGGCGGTGGCTATGCAGGTCAAGCCGCTGCTGTGACTACCTTAAATCAAGTTTCCGTTTCGCATGAAACTCGAATGGCAACAGGTATTGGTGAATTTGACCGTGTGCTCGGTGGTGGACTGGTCACAGGTTCAGTTGTGCTGATTGGTGGTGACCCCGGCATTGGTAAATCCACTATTTTGCTACAAACCGCAACCTATATGGCGGCGAGTAAAAGTTCTGCCTTATATGTCACTGGTGAAGAATCCTTGTCTCAAGTGGCTCTACGTGCCCAGCGCCTAGACTTGCCGACCGATCAACTCAAAGTCATGGCCGAAACCTGTGTCGAGCGTATTTGTGAAGTATTGGCACATGAACGCCCTGCCGTTGCCATTTTAGATTCGATCCAAACTCTATACACCGAGACACTCCAGTCTGCGCCGGGCGGTGTTTCCCAAATTCGTGAATCAGCTGCACTCCTGACTCGCTTTGCCAAAAATAGTGGCACTGCACTGTTTATTGTCGGTCACGTAACGAAAGAAGGTTCTTTGGCAGGCCCTCGCGTGCTTGAGCACATGGTCGATTGTGTTTTGTATTTTGAAGGTCAGTCTGACTCTCGCTTCCGTATGATTCGTGCGGTGAAAAACCGTTTTGGTGCGGTCAACGAGCTTGGTGTATTTGGCATGACCGATAAAGGTCTGCGCGAGGTATCAAACCCATCCGCTATTTTCCTGAGTCGTTATGATGAAGCCATTCCGGGTTCCATTGTCATGATTAGCCGTGAAGGTACACGTCCACTTTTGGTTGAAGTTCAGGCTTTGGTAGATGATGCGCACGGACAACCTCGACGCGTGGCCTTAGGTTTAGAACAAAACCGTTTAAACATGCTTTTAGCCGTTATGCACCGTCATGGTGGCGTACAAACTGCAGGACAAGATGTTTATGTCAATGTCGTGGGTGGTTTAAAAATCACAGAAACAGGTTCTGACCTTGCGGTACTTTTAGCCTGCGCCTCTAGCTTAAGAGCTAAAGCCCTGCCGCAGCATTTGGCAGTATTTGGTGAAGTCGGCCTTTCAGGCGAAATCCGCCCTGTACCCAATGGACAGGAAAGACTCAAAGAAGCCATTAAACATGGTTTTAAAACCATTATTTTACCGCGTGGGAATGCACCGCAAAAACCCATTTCAGGTGTAGAAATTATTTCTGTCGCACGTTTACATGAGGCGTTGAGTCAGGCAATTACGCTGACCGATGAGTCTTAGTTACGTTGAATCGTTTATTTTGAATGAATTTTCAATTTTTTACCGATGTTCTATTGAAATTCAGTACAAATGGCGGCATAACTAGATGGCTATTTTAAATTTATATAGATATAGGAAAATTTGATGGAAGTTCGACAGCGTGGTTTGATGACTGCTCTTTTAACAGCAGCCCTTTTGGTAGCGCCGATTGCAGAAGCGAAACGTGCCGGTGGTGGTAAAAGCCATGGTATGAGCCGTCAAGCTGCTCCAACTCAGTCTTATCAGCAACCTCGTCAATCTGCTCCTGTTCAACAGCCTGCAACTGCTGGCGCTCCAGCAAAATCTGGCTCGAATGTGGGCGGAATGGTTGCTGCTGGTGTGGCTGGTGCTGCAATTGGTGCTGTCGCTGCAAATGCGATGGCAGATGACAATAACGGTCAAGCAGCTTCTGAAGCTCAAGCTCAACAACAGGAAGAGAAAGGTGGTATTCCAGGCTGGATCTGGATTTTACTTGCCGCTGCTGTTGCCTTCTTCATTTTCCGTAAGATGGGCGCAAAAAAAAAACTAGCCGCTAACAATCCGTATGCGCCAAACAGCGGTGCAAACAATGCACCGTTTGGCCAGCAAAATGCCGCACCTCGTGCAGGTAATGACAATACGAATATTTTTGGTAATTCTGTAGGCGGTAATTCAGCAGCTTCAAATGCTCCATTTGGTGCAGCTGCTGCAACGAATGCGCCTTTTGGTGCTGCCTATACCAACAGCGGCAATCAATTGCCGGATGGTACAGAACCAGCAACATTTTTACGTGTTGCACGTCAGCGTTTTAACCACATTCAATCGATGAATACGGCAAGCAACATTTCTGAAATTCAGCGTTACTTAACGCCTGATCTTTACCAGTCTATGTATAACGACATTATGGCGAATAAAGATGAAGACGTTGCTGAGTTTTCTAACTTAAATGCTATGGTGGTCGATTCTGCTAACGAAAATGGTCAATACGTTGTAAGTGTGCGTTTTACAGGTACTGTAAGTGAAGACTTAAATAGCCTGCCACAGCCTTTTGCTGAAGTATGGCATTTTGTTAAACCTGCGGGTTCTGATCAAGACTGGTTAGTTGCAGGCATTCAACAAGAACAATAATGTAGACACATAAGCATTCTTGCATTCTAAAATAGCGACTTCGGTCGCTATTTTTTTGCCTTTATTTCCCCTCTTTTTAAATCAATTTCTACTCAGCATGCTGAAATATCAATAATTTTGTGAATACATTATTCTAATTATTAATAATAATTGTTATCATTTAGATTAACTTTAATACAATTTCCAAGCGCTTAAGTATTTTATGAATAGCTCACCACCTGAGGCACTTGTGACACCCCTCACATCTGCGCTGCCTAAAACGCGTAAAGATACTCCTTCTCTATTGACCTATCGCTTGATGATTTTCTATCGCTTTGCCCTCGCTTTAGTGGGCGGATATGTTGTCGCGATGCTATCGGCCATCGTGATCGCAGATGTGTTTAGCGAAGACCGTGGAAGTGCAGCCATGAGTGCAACTTTAATTGCATTTATCCTGTGGAGCTGTGCATTTATTTGGGTCTTTATGGTGAATAAAACCCTCAAAGCAACTTTAGGCATTGTGATCCCTGCGGTGTGTTTGTATGCCATTTACATGATGATGGGAAGCTAAAATGCGTGTTGATGCAAAAGTAGAGGGACCGCGCCAGTCCATGTCTTGGCTGCATACATGGGCTAGCCTAATCTTAGGTTGGTTGCTGTATGCTATTTTCCTGACCGGAACCCTAAGCTTCTTTAAAAATGAAATCAATGTCTGGATGACACCTGAGCTGCATCAATCTGTTCCAGCCAGTTCACAAGTCCAACAAACTCAAGTTGCACTGAATTATTTACAACAAAATCATCCGAATGCAGGTGCTTGGAATATTTTGCTGCCGAATACGCGTCAAAATGCCACATTAATTACCGTGCGTGAACAAGGTGAAGACCCTCGCGCACGCCGTGGTGGTAAACAAATCTACATTGATAGTGCTACAGGTGAAGTGCTTGAGCCGCGCGATACGCGTGGTGGTAATTTTCTCTATCGTTTCCATTTCGAACTTTATGGTATGCCACGTATGTGGACGCGATGGTTTGTCGGGATAGCGACACTGTTGATGTTAGTTGCCATCATTAGTGGTGTGATTACTCATAAAAAAATCTTTAAAGATTTCTTTACGTTCCGCTCAGGCAAAGGACAACGTTCTTGGCTCGATGCACATAATGCAACCGCAGTATTTGCGCTTCCCTTCCACATCATGATTACCTTTAGTGGCCTGTTGCTGCTGTTATTTACGATCATGCCTTGGGGGATTGAGCGTATTTATGAAAACCGGGGACAATTTTTACAAGAACAAAATCGTGCTTTGGTTCAAGAAAATAAACCTGAAGGACGTGAATCTGCTCAAGGACGCGAAGAACGTGGCGAACGCCCACAGCAAGCCCGTGCCAATTTTGCACAAAACCAAGGCGAAAATCGTGCTGAGGGCCGTGGTGAAGGTCGAGGAGATCGTCGCTCTAAACGTGAAGAGCAACCTGTCGTTGCTGCGCCGTTGACCAACTTAGCGCCAATCGTGACCGCAGTTCAGGCTGAATGGAAAACTAATCCTATTAGTACCGTTAGCATCATTGCACCGAATACAGACCAAGCTAAAATTGAGCTACGCGCCTTACATGGTGAAAGTGTTGCATATCGAAATGTCTATGCAAGTAAACAATTTGATGGCGTAACAGGCAAAGACTTAACTGACGAAGGTGCCAAGTTAAAGCACCCTTCTGTACCGATGGGTATTTACAATGTAGTGACCACGCTACATGAAGCACGCGGTGTAGATTTAGCACTACGTTGGCTGCTGTTTATTTCAGGGATTGTAGGCACCCTGATGGTCGCTACAGGTCTCATTCTGTGGTGTGTAAAACGTGCACCGCAACAACAAAAACAAGGCTTTAAATCATTTGGCTACCGCACGGTTGAAGTGACCAATATTGCAGCGATTATTGGTTTACCCATTGCCTGTGCAGCATTTTTCTATGCCAACCGTTTTATTCCCACACAGCTTGAAAACCGTTCGGAATTAGAAATTCGTAGTTTCTTTATTGTTTGGCTCCTGACGCTCGTTTATGCGATTTTCCGTACGCACCGTCAAGCGTGGCTAGAACTTTTAGCTTTTGCCACAGCAATTTTTGCCTTACTGCCGATTGTAAACTTCATGACTGGTGGTCAAGCGCTTTGGAATACCATGGCAAATGGCCAATGGATGATTGCATCCTTTGATCTTGCAATGTGGCTTTTGGCTATCTTGTTTGCCTATTCATTTTACAAAGTGAAAAAGCATAAAGGACCGCCTGTTAAAAAAGCGCGTGCCACAAAGGAGGTTGAAGCATGATGTTCTTTCTCCTGATTTGGGCACTGAGTAGCTTAGGTTTTTTTGCCTTGGCATGCAGCATGTCTAAACATCAAAAGCAGTTCTACAAAAAAGAACTAAGTGTGGGTCAAACACGCTTAGCCACGCTGGTCGGCTGGGCGCTATTGATCATCGCCTTACTACTTTGCCTCTCACTTGGCACGCCGAGCAATAGCATCAGTTATTGGTTTGGCGCGCTGACCATTGCGGCTTTATTTGTCGGGCTATGTATTAGTTATATCGCTGAGTATTTTTGGAAAATTATTGGTGCATTAGTTGTCATATTTGTATTGTCTGCAGTGTTATTGAAATTTTAATTCTTTAGACAACGATCTCTAAACATTGAAAGCCAATCTTCGGATTGGCTTTTTTCATGCCAACCGATTAGGCTATGCCTATTCTGCTCTTTTGGATTACACATGTCTGAACTTTCAATCTCTCCTGCTTTATATAACCGCGCTATGGCAGGCAATAAAGATGCTCAATTTGAACTGGCTGAAATTTATATGCAAAGTGAAAATGATGAGCATGTTGAACTTGCTGAAGAATGGGCACTCAAAGCAGCTCAGTTAGGTCATGTAGAAGCAATGTATTGGCTGGGTGAAGGCTATGCAGTCTATGCCAAAGACATGCTCGAAGAAGATCCTGAAGAATCTAAAACCTATTTTGAGCATGCGCACCGCTGGTTAGAACAAGCGTCAAAACATGACCATTCTGCTGCAATTTTAGAATTGGCCAATTTTTACCGTCGCGGCGATGTGGTGGAAAAAGATGTCGCTAAATCCATTGAACTGGTTGAACAATCTGCAAAATTAGGTGAAGTTCAGGCCATGCGTGACTTAGCCTTTATTTATGCCAATGGCTTAGGCATCGACGCTGATGAAGAAAAAGCAGATTTTTGGAATGAAAAAGCCGATGTGGCTGAGCAGTAATCCAATTTTTTTCTAAAAAATAAAGCCCATCTCATGATGGGCTTTTTGCTTTTAACAAAATGGCTCAGCTCGCCACATAGTCATTTACATCTACAGTAATCACTTGTCGGCAAATGCCTTCTGCTCCACGCTGCTGTTCAAATACATCTGCTGGCATGGCATCAAAGCTGTCAAAGAAACTAATTTCAGTTTCGTCAATGTCATACACCAAAGAATGGTTCCCCACGCCCTCTAGAGTATCGTAATACACAATCACAAACTGATTTTGTTCAAAAGCCTGCTGAATTTGTGCATAGCCAATTGCAGGCAATATAGGCAGTTCCAATTGGTCTGCTTCTGCATAACGGCGTTTTTCACTGTCCTGCAGCTCAAGATCATGCTCTGTGTAAAACTTTACTTGAAAACCAAACTTATTCAGTCCTACAGCTAAACCAATGGTTGTTGTGCCATGGTCAGCGTCATAAGCGCAAACTTCGATGAGTTGCTGAATATCTGCATCTATACCTAAGTGCTGCAGCAACATCCACACCGCATAAATGCCACCATTGGCTTCTAAATTTGCCAACTCATCAGGTATTTCCATCGACATATATCAAAACTCAAAATTGCTTATGGACGATGATAAACAAATCAAAGTGGTTTTGCCTGCAAGTTTTAATCCAGACCTGATTTCACATGTACAAAAATAATGTCCAAATCTTGTTTAGGTACAAAATTCTTTTCAACCATTTGAAACTGCGTAGCGCTGATTTTCTTCACTTTTCCTGCCCAGCAAAAAGAAACCAGCTCTCCTGCATCACGCTCGATAGTCAGTTTAAAATCTTGAATAGGTTTTGCCCAATTGGCACCTGTTTTTAAGATATAACCCAAAGCTTGAAATGGTGCATGCTGTGATTTGGCCTTTCTGAGTCCTGCCTTAAAGTTTTTATCCATACAAAATTGTTGATTATACTCATCTGGATATAACGCCACAGAGCCACCCACCAGCGGTGCATATTGATGCTGTACGCGAGTAAATGCTTTGGCTTTAAAGGTTTGCTTCCAGCTGTAAATTACCTGAGATGACCATGAAATGACTTCACTCGGATCTTTGGGCAAGATTTTTTGCAGTGCTGCATTTTTACAGTTTCTGAGCTTTGTCTCGAGTGTTTCATATTCATCATCTTGCCTGCTCCACGGATTCAGCATGTCTTTTTCCGTAAACCCGCATTGCTTAAAACTCTCCGTCATATCAATCGGGGCTGTTTTTTCATCTTTTTGAATAAAAGTGCGCACATACATTTCAGGCTGAATCGTTTTTCCATTCACCTGAACTTTAAAACTTTTTAGCAATTTTTCAGTATTGGCAAAATCAGATTCAAAGAAGTTTTCAACTTTTGGCAGCGGAAATAAGACCGTTTCAGTCACATCTTTATTGCTTAAATTTTTGAACTGGTAATCGACCTTGATGATTTTTTTACTAATAAACAGGTCTTCACTGAACATTTGAATGTCTTTATTTTTCAGGTATTGCACACCGCCTGTTGCCACATAGCCTGTTGAATCGTTGGCATATGTTAGTGCTGAAAAACACAAGCATATGAATGCAGTTAATTTTTTCATTATTAGCTTCCAATTTTTTATATTTAAAATTGCACTAGAATATCATCGACCATTTTTCAGGAATATACTCAGAAATTAGCCCTATCCCGATAATTATAAGGGCAATGATGCCAATCAAAATAATAAAACTCACTGCTTTTATGACTACTCTAAGGGTTAAATTTAAGCCTTTCGTATAATTTTCAATAAAGCCTGAAAATTTAAATAAGGATAAAACCCCAATCAAAATTAAAGGCAGAAAAAAAATATCTTGTGGTGAAAAGTCGCCTCGCCTTGCTGAGACAGCTTGTGAAGATACGAGTAAAACTAGGAAAATATTAAATTTTAATATATTCATGATACGTACGTTATTATCTTTTTATTATCAGATTATTCATCTACATATTAACCAATTTTTGATTGGAACTCACTCTATTTCCAAGTACAATACTGCCCTAGTCGAGGGATGCTGCGACTTTCTTATAGGCACTAAATATAAGATCGCTAGGCTCGACGATTCGGTTGGACACTCGTTCCAATCAACAACGGCATCCGCGAACATAATGATCAATTGTTTTTATTAAGGAGATCGTGATGAACGCGGTTAATGCTTCATTTACAGATTATAAAGTTGCCGACATTTCACTAGCTGACTACGGCCGTAAAGAAATCAAACTCGCAGAAGCAGAAATGCCAGCCCTAATGGGTCTTCGCAAACGCTATGCAGCGGCTAAACCGCTTGCTGGCGCGAAAATCCTAGGCTGTATCCACATGACTATTCAAACTGCAGTTTTAATTGAAACTCTAGTTGAATTGGGCGCAGAAGTACGCTGGACTTCATGCAACATCTTCTCTACTCAAGACCACGCTGCTGCTGCAATCGCTGCTGTAGGTATTCCTGTATTTGCTTGGAAAGGCGAAACTGAAGAAGAATACATGTGGTGTCTTGAACAGCAAATCAATGTGAACGGTACACCTTGGGATGCCAACATGATTCTGGACGATGGCGGTGACTTAACTGCGCTTGTTCACGAAAAATATCCTGAAGTGATTGCTAAAATCCACGGTATTACAGAAGAAACCACTACAGGTGTTCAACGTCTTTACGAAATGCACCGCGACGGTACTTTAAAAGTTCCAGCGATTAACGTAAATGACTCTGTCACTAAGTCTAAAAACGACAACAAATACGGCTGCCGTCACTCACTAAACGATGCCATCAAACGTGGTACAGATATGCTTTTATCTGGCCGCCGTGCACTTGTAATCGGTTATGGTGACGTAGGTAAAGGTTCTGCTCAATCACTTCGTCAAGAAGGTATGATTGTACGTGTCACTGAAGTTGACCCTATCTGTGCAATGCAAGCATGCATGGACGGTTTCGAAGTTGTTGCTCCGTATAAAAATGGCATTCAAACGGGTAAGAAAGAAGACATCAACCTTGATCTTCTTCAAAATACTGACTTGATCGTAACAACAACTGGTAACTACCACGTATGTGACGCTGCAATGCTTGATTCATTAAAAGCTGGCGCTGTAGTTTGTAACATCGGTCATTTCGATACTGAAATCGACACAAATTACTTACGTGGTTATAAGTGGGTTGAAGTTAAGCCACAAGTTCACCAAGTGTATCGTTCAGAAAATGAAAATGATTACCTTATTCTTCTTTCAGAAGGCCGTTTGGTGAACCTTGGTAATGCAACCGGTCACCCTTCACGTATTATGGATGGCTCTTTTGCCAACCAAGTATTGGGTCAAATGCACCTATTCGCTGAAAAATTTGCTGATCTTCCTGAAGATCGAAAACAAGCTGCGATCCGCGTAGAACTTATTCCTAAGAAATTAGACGAAGAAGTTGCTGCTGCAATGGTTGCAGGTTTCGGTGGCGTATTAACGACTTTGACTCAAGAACAAGCGGATTACCTCGGTGTTCAAGTTGAAGGCCCGTTCAAAGCTGAGGCTTATAAATATTAATTGACCCTCACCCCATCCCTCTCCCAGAGGGAGAGGGTGACAGCTTCGTTAAATTGTATTCAGGATTAAAATCTTATCAATTTAATAAGCTGGGTGTTTAACCCTGCATAATTCAGTAATGAATACTCCTCTCCCTTTGGGAGAGGTCAGGGAGAGGGTAAACAAATAGTATTTATAAAAAAGGATTTGAACATGTCAAAACAGATTCCTATTTCCTTTGAGTTCTTCCCGACCAAAACTGATGCGGGCGCGGAAAAACTTAAAGTTGTACACCAAGAACTTCAATTATTAAATCCTGAATTTTTCTCTGTAACATACGGTGCAGGCGGTTCTACCCGTGAACGCACCTTGTCTACATTGAATGATTTCAACGGTAAAGGCACACCGGTTGCCCCTCACCTGTCTTGTATTGGTGACAGCAAAGAACGTATTGCTGAATTGCTAGATTTGTATAAATCGCAAGGCATTGACCGTATTGTTGCGCTGCGCGGCGACTTGCCGTCTGGTCAAGTGGGCTTGGGCGAATTGCCTTATGCAACAGATCTTGTGCGTTTCATCCGTGAGCACACTGGCGATCACTTCAAAATTGAAGTTGCAGCTTACCCAGAAATGCATCCTCAAGCAGACAGCTTTGACCTCGACATCAAACGTTTCTGTGATAAAGCCAATGCGGGCGCTAACGCAGCACTCACACAGTTCTTCTTCAATCCAGATGCCTACTTCTACTTTGTAGAACGCATTCAAAAAGAAGGCGTGAACATTCCTGTCGCTCCAGGCATCATGCCTATTACCAATGCAAGTAATTTAATTCGCTTTGCTGATGGTACAGGTGCAGAAATTCCACGTTGGATTCGCAAACAGCTTGCGACTTATGGTGACGATACAGCGTCAATCAAAGCCTTTGGTCATGAAGTGATTGTAAAACTTTGCGAACGCCTGATTGCTGGTGGTGCGCCAAGCCTGCACTTCTACACCATGAACACCACTGACCCTACACGTCAACTTGTGAAAGACCTCGGTCTTGCATAAGACATTTCGACCTTTTTGAGAGTAAAACTTTAATGCCACGTTTTTATATTGAAGCTGATTTAACTGTTGATACGACTGTTGAATTAACGGAAACAGTGTTTCATCACTGGGTAAAAGTTTTACGTGCTCAAGTGGGCGAAACGGCCACTTTGTTCAATGGGCAAGGTGGCGAATACCATGTTGAATTGGTTGAAATCGCTAAAAAGTCGGCTGCCGTCCAAGTTTTGCAATTCAATCCAAGCAATCGCACACCACATTTTACGGCACTATTGGGTCAAGTGATGAGCAAAGGCGACCGCATGGATTATGCGATTCAAAAAGCGGTGGAACTCGGTGTTTCTGAAATTCAACTACTCACTTCAGAACGTTGTGAGATGCGTTTGAAGTACGATCGTGATCAAAAGAAACTTGACCATTGGCAAGGCATCGCTATTGCTGCTTGCGAACAGTGTGGACTCAACATTGTTCCTAAAGTACTTCCGCCTCTTTCCCTTGAAAAATGGTTGGAAAGTGACCTACCGACAACAAAATTGGTACTCGCACCCAATAAAGATGAAGTTGATGTATTAGCTGATGCTGACCCGCACGTTGCCTTACTGATTGGCCCTGAAGGTGGCTTGAGCGAAGCAGAGATCAGCGCAGCAAATGAGAAAGGTTTCGTGAACTGGTGTATCGGTGAACGTGTCCTTCGCACAGAAACTGCACCTGTAGTTGCACTTTCAATTTTAAATTATAAATTTATTTAATTTTTACTCGATAGTTCATCTGAAAACATCAATGATGGCGTCCTTGATATTGCTTTTTATTTGTAACGCAATTACCCTAGAGTCAATAAAAACAAATGATTTGTTACCAAGAATAAACAAATACTCTCAGGAACAATACAAATACAACGATCTAGATTTAGTTAAGGCAGGGTTTTTATATTCATGACGTATAAACAAGATGAATATATCAAGCAGTACAATCATACTGCTCAAATTGCGAACACGATTCGCCATAGCCGCTATTTTTTAGTCAGTATTCTGATTATTTGCTTATATATTTTTTCGATATATCAAATTTTTTATAAATCGCCATCTTTGTATTTCAATATTTGGTTTATTTTTACAGAAGTTTTTGTCAGTTTATGCTGGCTGATTAGCACAGTTTATTTTAAACCCGAACAATACTCACTGATGATTGCGCATCGTTGGCTACAATTTCAATGTTTTTCTGTCGGCACACTGATTGCGAGCGGTATTTTTTTAATTTTTTATTATTTGCCTGCGACCAATCAAAGCTTTGAACCAATTCAAGCCCTGACACTCTCTGCCCTACTCTTGATCGTGACGCAAACCTTTGGTTTGACCTATTTGACGCAAAAACTTAATTATTTTTGTTTAGCCTTTATCCCGTCTATCGTGCCCTATCTGATTGCACAGTTCTTTTTCTTAGATGGCTCAAATCACTTATTTAGCTTGAGTATTAATTTTGGGCTCATTGTAATTCTAATGTGCGCCATGACGTCATATCGAATTCATCGTCGTGTATCGACTTTACATGCTAAAAATAACCTACTGGTCGATAGTGCCAAGCAACAAGTCAAATGGACTGATGAACTGTGTCAGCAGCTCCAAGATGAAGTCAACAAATCACGAGACATCGAATTACAGCTACAACTGGGTAACCAAATCCTTGAACAGAAAGTTAAAGAGCGGACCTTCGACATTGAGCAAATGAACAAGGATTTAGAAAACCAACAAGCCAATTTAGTCCTTGCGCATGAAATCGCCGGTTTACGTCCTTGGGATTGGAACATCAAAGACCGTAAAATCGTTGTCACCAACTATAAGCAAGAAAAAACCCTTAGACATTCGAAAGAGCATCAGCAACAGTTACAACATGTGATCCATCCTGATGATATCCCACATTTTAAATCAGCGATGATTCAACATCTACGTGGATTTAAAGACCGTTATGAAGCCACCTATCGGATTCAAAACAGTCAAGGAAAATGGAGTTGGGTACATGATATTGGACGGGTCATTCAACGCGATCCAAATAATCGTAAGCCATTGCGCATGGTCGGTATTCGACGTGATATCCATCAAGAACGGACATCTCAGGAACGTTTAAAACTTGCAGCCAGTGTACTCGAACAAGCTGCTGAAGGGATTTTCATTTTAAATGAAGAGCTTTGCTATATCGAAGTCAATCCGTTTTACGAACAATTAACCGGCTTTAACTACGACCAAATTATTGGTAAACATCTTTTTGATATCACTGCAAATTACAAATCAATTCAACGTAGTATGCACTATTCGATAATTAAACAAGTGCTGAAAATTGGTGAGTATGATGGTGAATTGCACGAAAAATTTCTTTCAGGTAAAGAACTGACGCTATGGATGCATATTAATGCGATTACAGATGATCAAAATCGCGTCACCCATTACATTGGAATTGTCTCAGATTTAACAGAACGTAAATTGCAAGAACAACGTTTATCTTATTTAGAAAATTATGACACTTTAACGGATTTACCGAACCGTTTTTATTACAACTATCAACTGCATCAGTATTTAGTTTCGCAACAAGATTCGATTAAACAGTTGGCCGTCATACGTTTAAACATCGACCGTTTCCGTCCATTAAATGAATATCTCAGCAATAACGGTGGTGACGAACTGTTACGCCAAGTCGCACAGCGTTTGCGTCTGACCAATGCCGAAGCTCTGTTTGTTGCACATTTAAATGGCGATGATTTTGCGATTGTGTATGAAATTTCACACATCCGCCCTTCTGTGCAAGAGCATTGTGAACGCATCAATAAAGCTTTTAGCATTCCATTTAATATTTTTGGTCAAGACCATGTCATCACCTTATCGATGGGTGTTGCGTTCTATCCTGAGCATGGCCGTCAGTTGGATTATCTGAATAATTGTGCAGAACAAGCGCTAAGCGAAGCAAAAAATTTGGGCGGCAATACCACACGTTATTATTCCAATGAAAATACCGCATTATTAGAGCAAGGGATCTTCTTGGAACGAGACTTGCGTAAAGCCATTCAAAATAATGAGCTGGTGGTGTATTACCAACCGAAGATCAATTTCCGTGATAAAAATATTTATGGTTTTGAAGCCTTAGTGCGTTGGAATCATCCTGAAAAAGGCTTAATACCACCGGGCTTATTTATTCCTCTAGCAGAACAAACCAGTTTAATTTCGGATATTGGGCGTTTTGTCCTGCAAAAAACCGCGCAGCAAATTCGTTTTTGGAACAATTTGGGTTATCAAAATATTTGTGTATCCGTCAATATTGTTGCGCAGCAACTGCGCCGTGGACAATTATTAAATGATCTAGATGAAGCGATAGATGCCAATCAAATTGATGGTGCCAGTCTGGAACTAGAAATTACAGAATCTTCTTTGGTCGAAAATCTAGATTCAGTACGTGAACTGTTAAATGAAATAAAAAAACGTAAGATCAATATTTCACTTGATGACTTTGGTACGGGCTATTCTTCTCTATCCTATCTAGCTGATTTTCCAATTGATATCTTAAAAATAGACCGCAGTTTTATCTCTAAAATTGGTGAAAATAAACAATTGGCCATCGTTAGTGCCATGATTGCCATGGGTAAAGCGATGGGCATGACGGTAGTCGCTGAAGGGATTGAAACTGAACAGCAGTTACAGTATCTACAAGACTTAGAATGTGACATTGCTCAAGGCTATTTTTTCTCTAAGCCACTGCCACAAGAAGAGGCAACCGTGTTCCTTGAAAATAATATCTCTTCGCCTGCTTATACTTACTTAATATAAGTCACTATGCCTGAGCTATAAGATTGTCTGAAAAAGACGCGACTTCGACTGTCCCAACTGTGCAACTAATGTTATATTCAAGCGGATAAAGCAAGCATTGCAGCTTTATATTGGATAAACAAAACACAATCGAGATACAGATGGACGATCAATCTTTAAAACAGCAGGCTTTGTATTATCACGAATTTCCAACTCCGGGGAAAATCAGCGTTACACCAAGCAAACAATTGGTCAACCAACACGATTTAGCCCTCGCATACTCGCCAGGTGTCGCTGCACCTTGTTTAGAAATTGAACGCGACCCATCTACTGCTGCACTTTACACAGCGCGCGGTAATCTTGTTGCTGTAGTCAGTAACGGTACAGCCGTACTAGGCTTAGGTAACATTGGTCCTTTAGCGTCAAAACCTGTTATGGAAGGTAAAGGCGTTCTATTCAAAAAATTCGCTGGTGTTGATGTTTTTGACATTGAAATTGCTGAAAACGATCCAGACAAAATCGTAGATATCGTTGCAGCATTAGAACCAACTTTCGGTGGTATCAACCTTGAAGACATCAAGGCCCCAGAGTGTTTCTACATCGAGCAAAAACTTCGTGAACGCATGAATATTCCTGTGTTCCATGATGACCAACACGGTACATCGATCATTGTGGGTTCTGCATTACTGAATGCACTTCAACTCAATGGCAAAAAAATTGAAGAAATCAAAATTGTCGCTTCTGGCGCAGGTGCTGCTGCCCTTTCATGTTTGAACTTACTTTGCGCACTTGGCGTGAAAAAAGAAAACATCGTTGTGGCAGATTCACGCGGTTTATTGACGACTAAACGTGAAGGCTTGGATGAGTCGAAAAAGGCATACGTTCAAGACATCGAAGGCTCTCAGCTTGCTGATGTAATGGAAGGTGCGGACATGTTCCTTGGTCTTTCTGCAGCAGGTATTTTGACCAAAGAAATGGTTAAAGTCATGGCGAAAGATCCGATCATCTTTGCCCTTGCTAACCCTGACCCTGAAATTCTTCCTGAACACGCACATGAAGCACGTCCAGACGTGATTATGGCAACTGGTCGTTCAGACTATCCAAACCAAGTGAACAATGCGCTTTGCTTCCCTTATATCTTCCGTGGCGCACTAGATGTTGGTGCAACCACAATTAATGAAGAGATGAAGATTGCTTGTGTACATGCGATTGCTCGCATGGCACATGTCGAAGCTGATGCTGCATCATATGGTGAAAAATCTGCTTCATTTGGTCGTGATTACCTCATTCCGCGCCCATTAGATCAACGTTTGATTCTTGAAATTGCACCTGCTATTGCGCAAGCAGCGATGGATTCAGGTGTTGCAACTCGTCCAATTCAAGACTTCTCTGCGTATCGTCAACGTTTGTCTGAGTTTGTTTATAACTCTGCATTCATGATGAAACCAATTTTTGCGCAAGCGAAAACTGATCCAAAACGTATTGCATATGCTGAAGGTGAAGATTTACGTGTACTTCGCGCAGTACAAATTGCTGTTGATGAAGGTTTAGCAAAACCAATTCTTGTAGGCCGTCCTGCAGTCATTGAAGCAAACATCAAAAAATTAGGTCTACGTCTTGAAGACGGCGTGAACATCACTATCGTCGATCAAGAGAAAAACCCTGATTACGATAAGTTTGCAAATGATTACTACAGCATCATGCAGCGTAAAGGTGTAACGCCTGAATACGCTCAGCGTGAAGCACGTCGTCGTTCAACACTTATCGCGGCAATGCTGGTTCGTCATGGTGTAGCTGACGGTATGTTATGTGGTACTTATTCTAGCTATGACATTCACTTAGACTTTGTCAGCAATGTGATTGGGTTAAAAGAAGGCCGCAATAACTTCTTCACGCTGAATGCATTGATGCTTGAAGATCGTAACTTGTTTATTGCCGATACTTACATTAACCGTAATCCAACAGCTGAACAGCTTGCTGAAATGACTATTTTAGCGGCTGAAGAAGTACGCCGTTTTGGTATTACGCCGCGTGTAGCATTGCTTTCTCACTCAAGTTTCGGTTCTGACCAAAATGATCCTAGCGCACAAAAAATGCGTAAGGTTTATGATATTTTGTCAGAAATTGCACCTGAACTTGAAGTTGAAGGTGAAATGCATGGTGATGCCGCACTGGATGAAAATATTCGTCATTTCGCATACCCGAACTCACGTTTTAAAGGTTCTGCAAACTTGCTGATTATGCCGAATCTGGATGCAGCGAACATTTCGTTCAACTTGTTGAAATCAACATCGGGTAGTAACGTGACGATTGGCCCAATTCTTTTGGGTGCTGCAAAACCTGTTCATATTTTAACACCAACAGCGACAACTCGCCGTTTAGTGAATATGACTGCATTAACTGTTGCAGAGATTCAAGAAAACGAAAAATTAGCACTCTAATTTAGTTGACCTGAACACACTTTGTGACTTGAGAAAACCTCTGTTCTGTAGCATGATTGCTCTAAGAATAGAGGTTTTTTCATGCAAGTTTATTTAGTAGGCGGTGCAGTTCGAGATCACTTGCTCGGGCACCCCTATCACGAAAAAGATTATGTCGTTGTCGGTGCAACGCCGGAACAATTACTTGCTCAAGGTTATCAACCTGTGGGTAAAGATTTCCCTGTTTTTCTTCATCCAGAGACCAAAGACGAATATGCCTTAGCCCGTACAGAACGTAAGTCTGGACATGGGTATCATGGCTTTGAATTTTATACCGACGTCAATGTCACACTCGAACAAGATCTCATTCGACGTGACCTCACGATCAATGCGATTGCTATGGATGATGCAGGTAATGTCTATGACCCCTATGGCGGTCAACGTGATCTAGAACAGCGTGTCCTTCGCCATGTTTCTAATGCCTTCGTCGAAGATCCTTTGCGAGTTCTGCGGATTGCACGTTTTGCGGCACGTTATAAAGCTTTAGGTTTTACAGTGGCTGATGAAACATTGGAACTGATGCAAGAGCTTGCCAAATCTGGCGAGCTTAAAGCCCTTACACCTGAACGTGTATGGAAGGAAACGTCTCGTGCATTAATGGAAGACCACGCAGATGAATATTTTGAGGTATTAAGAGCCTGTGGCGCTTTAAAAGTCTTGTTCCCTGAAATTGATGCGTTATACGGTATTCCACAGCGTCCTGAATATCATCCTGAAATAGACTGTGGCATTCATACCATGATGTCGCTACAACAAGCGTGTCGTGCAAATTATTCTTTGGATGTTCGTTTTGCTGTACTGGTACACGACTTAGGCAAAGCACTTACTCCAGTAGATGAGTTACCGCGCCATATCATGCATGAAGAGCGTGGTGTAAAACCAGTTACTGATGTCTGTGACCGTATGCGTGTTCCCACCAATACCAAACAATTGGCTATCTCAGTGTGTAAAGAACATTTAAAATGCCATCAAGCCTTGAGTTTAAAACCGGGTACCTTGTGGCGCCTGTTACAACGTCTGGATGTGCTACGCCGTCCTGAACGCGTAGAGGCCTTTGTACAAGCCTGTGAATGTGATTCACGTGGTCGCTTAGGTTTAGAGGATCGTGCCTATCCGCAAGCTCAATACGTTTTAGATGCCATGCAGGTGGTTCGTAATATTAAGGCTTCTGACTTACCTTCAGATGTGAAAGGCCCTGATATTGGTGAAATGTTGATTCAGAAACGAATTGAAGCTATCGGACAATTCAAGCATGAACTCGGCCATAACACGCCTACAGCTTAAAATAAATCCTCTCAGAAATGAGAGGATTGACTTTCATCATTGCTGTTAAGCCTGCCGAAGTATTTTGAAATAAATGAAAAATTGAAATAATCTAGTGTCATCTCTGAAAATTAAATACTGATACTCAACCCAATTTAAGACTGGTAAAAAGAATAAAAATAATGAAGAAACAACTTTCCAATATATTGATTGCTATTGTCTTTTGCGGACTCCTAGTAGGGATGGGCTTTACCCAAACCCTTTTAAAAAGTTTGCCACAGCTCATCATGATATTTTTTGGAATGTTAGCCCTAGGCTCCTTAATAATTAAGCGTTCATTTATAAGCTCTATTCCTTTTTATATAGTTTTGGGAGTTATGTTATATATTAATATTTTTCTATTGGCGAGCGCTGCTGTGGATTTTATTCATCCACATCAAGACTGGACTACACAGAATGACGGGAGTATTGATAGAAGCCCAAATTTAAACTGGCTGTGGGCGATAATTGTCTCCTTTTTTCTTTCCCCACTCAGCATTGTTTTCTATCATAAAAAAATTCAAAGAAATAAAGGTCTTGAAATAGCCTTTATTACTCTTTTTATTATTGTGACATTGATAATTTATATAAAATTTTAGCTACTCTGCTGTAATTAAATTGCATCTTTTATAAATATTTAGACATATTATCGCTAAATCACAATCTATACGTTGATAGGCCTTTTTAAATTTGAAAGCTATGCTGCTGTCTAAAATGTATAAGCATTTATAGACAGCAGCTATTCAGTTCACTTATGACACAGCTGCTGGAAAACTAATGACTTTTTCAAGTTTTAACTGATTCGTTGCCACCATTAGCAATCGATCAATACCTAAGGCTATACCTGCACACTCGCTCATATGCGGTAATGCAGCAAGCAAATATTCATCAATCGGCATCACATGCAACCCAAGTTTAGCGCGCTCTGCATTATCTGCCTCAAAACGACTGCGTAAAACATCCGCATCAATCAGTTCATCATAAGCATTCGCTAACTCTAAACCTTCGATATACAGCTCAAATCGTGCTGCAACCAACTCCCCATCTTCGTCCACACGGGTTTTCGCCAAAGAAGCCATTTCCGGTGGAAAATCTGTCAGGAACACTGGCGTATCAAAACCGAGGCTCGGCTCAACATAATGCGAAAACAATAAATCGATATAGCCTAAACGGTCTTCACCCAAATCTAAGCTTAGCCCCACACGACGACAGCAATCTTTTAGATCTTGTAAAGAAGCTTGTAACGGGTTCAAATCCAAACGATCCATAAAGGCATGCTTATAGCTCAAAATAGTCGGACGAATTTCACCAAAGCGTTGTTTCAAGGTTTCATTCAATAAATCCGTCACTTCAAACATCAAGTCTTTTAAGCTAAAACCCGGACGGTACCATTCCAACATGGTGAATTCACTGTTGTGTTTACGTCCATGTTCATCATCACGGAAAACTTTACAGATTTGGTAGATAGGCCCACTGCCACTTGCCAACAGACGCTTCATGGCAAATTCAGGTGAAGTTTGCAAATAATGCGTTTGCTTTTGACCATTCACATGACGCTGAGCTTGTACCGATGCTAAATGCACATCGGTGACACCCGCTTGTGAAAGCACAGGTGTTTCCACTTCAAGCACATCACGTGCAGCAAAAAACTGGCGAATTTGAGCATACATCGTGGCACGTGCACGAAGTGCAGTGAGTTCACAACTCGGTTGAAAGTTCATTTGACTCATGCTGCTGGGCCGCCATGTGCAGCCCATTCACGGCGTAAAGGATAGGTTTTACGTAAATAATCAAAAGCTTTTTGATCCACTTTACCGTCTTTTAGGCAAGCACGTAAGTTTGCATCATCACGAGCAATGTCATAAATATCTTTTAAATAACGCTGTAATACCGTCTTAAAGTCAGCACCAGTAAAATACTGCTCACAAACGGGTAACTGACTTTCAAAAGCTTTATTTATCGGTTGATTGAAAGTTTGACAGAATGCTTCATAGATCATCTGTGTGCCACGTGCTTTACCTTCCAAGCTGTAGCCTGCAATATGGGGTGTCACCACGTAAATTAAATCCAACAACGCTGCTGAAATCTCTGGCTCATGTTCAAAAACATCTAAGACCACTTTACGCTGAGTTTGTTGAATATCGGCAATTAAGGCAGCTTCTTCGACCACTGGCCCACGCGCGGAATTAATCAAAATCGCTGAAGGCTTCATAGCGGCAAGTGCAGCAGCATTAATTAAATGATAGGTTGGATATTCCCCCACTTTAGTTAGTGGCACATGGATACTAATCGCATCTGCTTTTTTTAACAGTTCTGCAAATTCAACTTGTTTCACCTGATCAGATTGCACAAATGGATCATAGCCAATGACATTCCAACCTAATAATTCTGCCATGACAGCCAAACGTGAACCGACATTACCTAAACCAACGATACCCAAGGTAAATTGTTCATTTGCATTCAACAGTTGAGGTTTAATGTAGAGCAATGCTGTAATCACATATTCGGCAACCGCTTGTGCATTACAACCTGCAGCATTTGACCAAGCAATGCCCTGCTTTTCTAGAGCGGTAATATCTAAATGATCTGTTCCAATCGTAGCACTACCGACAAATTTCAGTGCGGTCTGTTGAATTAATTCTGCATTTACCTGAGTCACTGATCGTACCAATAATGCATCGGCTTCTTTAACATCCTCATGGGTCAATGTTCGACCTGCCGCTTGCTTTATTTCACCAAATTCAGCAAAAAAATACTCAGTAAATGCCAGATTTTCATCTGCAACGATTTTCATAGTTCATCTCATAATTCCACTACGAACATGATAACGCGTTGCTCATGCCATGACTATTCTTCTGCACATAAAGCATAGCGCCATTTTTTTATAAGCTAAATGATAGAAAATTATATTAACGACAATAATCTGAGTGCTGATCTTCAATTAAAGACAAGGCCGCCTGCCAAGCCGCTTGAATAATGGGCTCGGCCATCGGATTTTCAAACTGCTGCAACGTATGTTCACAAACCTTCGGACTCGGATAATGCAATGTAGCACTTGACAACGCTTTTACTTGAATTTGACAAGCCCGTTCTAAAAAGTAAATTTCATGAAATGCCCGTGCTACACTCTCTCCAGTCGCAAGCAAGCCGTGATTGCGTAAAATCATGCAGCGAAAATTGCCCATATCTTGTACCAATCTTTCACGCTCTTCAGTTGAAAAGGCTATGCCCTCATATTCATGATAAGCAATGTTCTGATAGAACTTTAACGCATGTTGTGAGATTGGCAATAATCCATGTTCCTGTGCAGAAACCGCCACGCCATCGGCAGTATGCGTATGAATCACGCAATTAATATTTGCACGTGCATGATGTAAGGCAGAATGAATCACAAATCCTGCGACATTCACCATCTTCCCTGCATCATAGGTTTCCACAATTTTACCTTCATGATCAATTTTGACCAAATCAGAAGCTGTCATTTTGTCAAAGGTCACACCATAACGATTAATCAAAAAATGCTCCGGTTCATGACTTAAACGCAGGCTGATATGGGTATCAATTAAGTCGGTCATTTTATAATAAGCCACTAAGCGATACAGTGCCGCCAATTGACAACGCGCTTGCCATTCCAGTTCATGAATAAGCTCTGGTTTCTGCATGGGTGAATTCCTTGTCTAAATCGATTGATCTTGTTTTCTGTTTATTGTGAATAATTAATAGCATGTCATATTCATGCTGTATATCAACTTCGCCTGTAGAAAAAAACTATTCAAAAATTTAGGCAATAAAAAAACCCCAATGTAAAACATTGGGGTTTTTGAATATGGCGGAAGCGGTGAGATTCGAACTCACGGAGGACTCGCGCCCTCGTCGGTTTTCAAGACCGGTGCATTAAACCGCTCTGCCACGCTTCCATGGCCGCTATCATATAAATAAAAATTCAGATTGGCAAATTATTTTGCCTTATTTTGAACACTTGGCAAATCGTTCATACAAAATTTAGGCGATTGTAAAATTTTGGCTTCGAGCTGAAAAATAGAAGCTCAATCAAAATTTATTGAATTGAGGTCAAGGCTAATTGCATTACCTCAATTTACGCACATAAAAAAACCCTGATGCTAAAAACATCAGGGTTTTTTGAATATGGCGGAAGCGGTGAGATTCGAACTCACGGAGGACTCGCGCCCTCGTCGGTTTTCAAGACCGGTGCATTAAACCGCTCTGCCACGCTTCCATGGCCGCCATCATATAAATAAATTTCAGCAATGGCAAATTATTTTGTAAAAAACACGTCCAATTGAACAAAATAAAAGCAGTTTATTGTTTTTCAGTGCTTTCGCCCATTTCATAACGAATTGAATTGATATACCAACATTTTTTTCCTAGCGGGGTTAGAACTTCGACTTCATCATCCACTTGCTTGGATAAGAGTGCTCGAGCCATAGGTGAATCAATTGAGATATGTTGCGGATGATGATCATAAATTTCATCTACCCCCACGATTCTTAGCGTTTTGTGTTCGCCGTCTTCATTTTCAATATCAACCCATGCCCCAAAATAGACTTTCCCTTTTTGTTCGGGTGAGTAATCGATAATACGAAGCTCTTCCAAACGTTTTCCCAAGTAGCGTACACGTCGGTCAATTTTGCGTAACAATTGCTTATTATATTGATAATCCGCGTTTTCCGAACGATCTCCAAGACTAGCCGCCCAGTTCACTTTTTTGGTAATTTCAGGTCGCTCTTCATGCCATAAATGTTGAAGTTCAGCGACCAATAAATCGTGTCCACCACGGGTAATTAAGTTAGATTTCATGATGATTTTTAGGCCTTGAGCAAGTGCTGATTTTTACAAAACATGCCTATTTTATCCTCCATTTCTACACAGGCAAAGTATATAAAATTTATTCCCAAACAAAATCAATTGTTTATGTTACATATTTTAATATTTTTTCGTACAAAATTTGACAAGTATTTTTTTGCTCATTATTATGCGCACATCTTTTAGGCTTGTTTAATTTTTATCCAGTGTAGATTTTCTACATATTTCCCGAAACCCCCTAGTCATTTTTGAATGACGTCATGACTGCCCAACCCTTATTGAATTTATCAAACTTGAAAAAGTCTGAGGCCTGTTTGCCTTTGCTTTTTAGGGCATAAATTACTTGTAGCGGAGACAACATGCACAGTAGTTCAACTTCTGGGTCGAGGCTTTGCCTTAACTCTTTTAACTCTCTCCCATTTAAAGCGCTT
This sequence comes from Acinetobacter sp. YH12086, assembly GCF_013419345.1. Taxonomy (NCBI): domain Bacteria; kingdom Pseudomonadati; phylum Pseudomonadota; class Gammaproteobacteria; order Moraxellales; family Moraxellaceae; genus Acinetobacter; species Acinetobacter sp. YH12086. The sequence continues at coordinate 12,158 of NZ_VPAF01000003.1, read as the reverse complement.
GCACTTAGTACTATCTTAATTCCTTTTCACAGTATTAATGCCAGCAAAACAGCACATCAATATGATGCTGTCGTCAACAGTAATAAACTCACTGTTGTTGCAGTTGCCAATCCTGCCATTGTTTTTCAGGATGGTAAACATCGACATGGTTTTGGTTACGACCTTGCACGTAACTATGCAGAAAGTTTAAATGTCCAATTAGATTTTAAAACAGTGAATGACAATGCCACTGCTTTAAAAATGGTTGCCAAAGGTCAAGCCAATTTTGCTATGACCACTGCCGAAATGAGTACCATTGAAGCCAAGCATTTGACGTCATTTTCAGCCAGTTGTGGTGATACCGTTTCTTTAAAAAAGAATGGTTTAAACAGCAACTTAAACTGGGTATTTAAAAATGCAGATGATCCACTAAGCCAAACCGCGAGTGGTTTTATTTGCCGTGCCAAACAAAATGGCGCAATTGGACAGTTGGCATCATTCTACAACCGTAATGTGGTCAAACAAGATTCTTGGAATGTGATTCAACGTGATTTAAGTAAACGTATGCCGATCTATAAGGCAAGTTTTAAAAACACGGCCAAGCAATACGATCTAGACTGGCATTTATTGGCAGCGATTGGTTATCAAGAGTCTTACCTCAAACCTGACTCGGTATCCCCAACGGGTGTTCGTGGCATTATGATGCTGACTAACAGTACAGCAAAAGCCATGGGTGTGAGCAACCGTACAGATGCGACTCAAAGCATTCAAGGTGGTGCAAAGTACTATGACCAAATGCTAAACCGTTATAGTAACATTCCGTACCCTGATCGTAATTGGTATGCCTTAGTGGCTTATAACATGGGTCCTGGTGCTGTAAGTCAGATTCAAAAGCGCATCCAATCTCAGGGTAAAAACCCGAATAAGTGGGTGAATTTATATGCTTATCTAGACCGTAACAAGGCCAGCAATGGTCGTTATCGTCAAGCTGTGCAATATGTCACGCGTATTCGTGCTTATTTGGAACATATTAAAACCACACCTCAACTGGTGAATATCTAATATGCGTCCACCTAACATTTACATGTGAGCGCACAAAAAAAAGCTTACCTTCGGGTAAGCTTTTTTCGTTTTAGACTTAAGCAGTTTGCTCAAGTACTTTTTTGAATAAATCTTTTTGCTCAGTACTTGGTTTTGCTGTTTGCAATGCCATCAATTGTGACATATCACCTTGTACTTTTATTTTGCCTGTCATAAACGCTTGCATCGCTGCAGCCATATCAAATTCAAGGAATACTTTACGTAAAGTTTCAGCATCCATGTTCAAAGTTGTTTTCGCGTTTGAAGATAAACCTTTTTTAATTGCACCACCGTCTAATGACAATTCAGTATTGCCTGCAGCGTCAGCAACCACAAGGTTAATTGCAAGATTAGCCAATGCAGGTGGTAAGTTTAAATCACCAGCTTGAGCTGTCAGAGTTTCTACAGTTGAAAACCAATCATCAGTTAAAAAAGCAGGCATGATCTTTCCTCAATTTATTTTGTTCGTGTGTGTTGCCGTTCCGGACAACATCAGTGCAAGCATATTTTGCTTGAGGTTTGTTATAGCATGATCATTTGTGAAAAGGCTAAAGTTTTTTGTACGCACCGTTCAATATTTAACTGTTTAATAACAAAATGAGAAAAATCATAAGCATAAAAAAGGCATTCCGTAGAATGCCTTTTGCGTGATGAGGTTTTCCACTTAATCTGCCATAAACCCTAAGTTCACCATATTAATGCGTTTGCTTTCTGACTCACCTTCTTCAGTTGAACAACTTTCGCTATTTTTAAAGTCAAATTCGCGTTGTTCATCTAGGGCTTCAAAGTCGAATAACTCACGGTCAGCCAGTTGTGAGGGCGAAACATTTTGCAAAGCACCAAAAATACTGTGTAAACGTTTTGGAAATTCTTTATCCCAAGTACGCAGCATGTCATTTAGCATCGCACGTTGTAAGTTTTCCTGAGAACCACACAAATTACATGGGATAATTGGGAACTTACGCATTTCTGCATATTTGATAATGTCTTTTTCTTCCACATAAGCCAGTGGACGAATCAAAATGTTCTTTTTGTCAGAAGACAATAATTTCGGTGGCATGGCTTTTAAGCTGCCGCCATGGAACAAGTTCAAAAAGAACGTCGCCAAAATATCATCACGGTGATGACCTAAAGCCACTTTCGTCGCCCCAATTTCTTGAGCAAAGCCGTATAACGAACCACGACGTAGACGCGAGCACACTGCGCAGTACGTTTTACCTTCTGGTGTTAAACGTTTGGTAATGCTGTAAGTATCTTTTTCTAAGATGTAATACGGAATTTTGTTTTCTTCTAAATAACGTGGCAATACGTCTTCAGGGAAACCCGGCTGTTTTTGGTCAAGGTTGACCGCAACCACATCAAAATTAATCGGCGCAATACGCTTAAACTGCAACAAAATGTCGAGCAAGGTATAACTGTCTTTACCGCCTGAAATACAGACCATCACTTTGTCACCCTCTTCGATCATTTTAAAATCACGAATGGCATGACCGACCTGACGGCGTAGCTTTTTCAATAGACGATAATACGCAGAGCTAGTTGGTAGTTCTGGTTTGAAATTAAATCCTTGTTCGGACTCAACTGGCGAGAACATAGACGAGTTAAACCTAAAAAAAAATACCGCGCAATTTTATCCGATTCGCAGACTTCTCGCATCAAAAGAATGTAATTTCCGAAAAAAGTAGAAATACTGTCATGATCACGTAATCTTCAGTGCAATATTCTATACGGTACAGTTCATTTTTTAGCCCAAATGCTTATCTTTTGGACTTTTCCACAGTTGTCCACAAAAGCTGTGGATAACTTTGTGGATTCTAAATGACTTGACAAGGTGAGCCGCCCTTATTTTAAGGCTTTTATTTAAATTGATCATTTTTTGATCAATTTAAATAAATTTAATTATCAATAACTTAAGTGTGTCAAGTTAAGCTCCTTAAAAAAAAAATAAATATTTTTTTTGATTATTGAATCATCAAAATGACTTGATTTTTACAAAGTAAAGAAGAAATCAGTCCTTGAAGCCTTTTCATCTAATTTTTTTTTGATAAACTCTCTTTAACTGTTTGGGGACAGAATTTTTCTTCACAATAAAATGAAAAACATTACTTGGACTTTGGGGCTGTTATTAGGTGGAAGTGTGGCTATCAGTTTAGCAGCACCAAACATTTTTGCCGGCCAAACGATTTATCAATTGCGTGAAAGTAATGGCACAACGTTACTGACCAATAAACAAGGCCGCTATAGCAATCTAAAAGTTGAAAAAAAAACCTACTATCCGGACAGTAATATCCATAGTTATAGTAACTGGGGCTCAAATGAAGCGTCTGTGTTACCCAGCTATAGTAGGAATAAAAATGCCTTTGACAATATTATTAAACAAGCAGCGGCCCAACATGGTGTTTCCGAAGGTCTAATCAAAGCGGTGATGCATACCGAATCAGGCTTTAACACTAATGCTCGTTCACCTGTTGGCGCCCAAGGTTTAATGCAGCTCATGCCTGCCACAGCACGTCGCTTCAATGTAACAAATGCTTATGATCCACATCAGAACATTATGGCTGGTGCGCGCTATTTATCTTGGCTACTGAAACGTTTTAATGGTAACACCTCACTTGCCTTAGCTGGTTATAACGCAGGTGAAGGCAATGTCGCAAAATATGGTGGTATCCCACCTTTTCGCGAAACACAAGATTATGTCCGCCGTGTCACTAGCCGCTACAACAACCTATATGCTGGTAGTTTAAGTGTATCAGGTTCGAGCAATTCCAATATCGCTTCAAATAGTGGTCGGATTATTGCCAGTTCGGATAATTATCATGCTGCTGCCCCTACGGTTGCTAAATCATCGGCACGTCAAATTATTCAAACAGACAATGCTAGTTTTACCGACGCACCTTCAGGTTCATTTGCCACAGCAAATGCGTCTGCTTCAGCGCGTATTTATTTCAATGAATAAATTCACTGATTTTGTAAAATTGCATCTGTTTTACTAATTTTTCCTTGAAATTTTAAGACTTTCACCTCATATTGAGTTTAATGATTTTTATTTGTAAATCAGATCATTTTTCTATAATAAGAGGATTTACCCAATGATGCGGATTGGTTTGTTCTTGCTGACCAACCTCGCGGTACTGGTTGTAGCTGGCATAATCTTGTCACTCTTCGGTGTCGGTAGTTACCACGGTGCAGGCGGCTTAAATTTAGGCAACTTGCTCGTAATCTGTTTTGTGTTCGGTATGGTGGGTTCAATGATCTCACTATTCATGTCAAAATGGATGGCGAAGAAAACCACGGGTACAGAGCTGATTGACCCTAATGCACCACGTAACCAAGCTGAAGCATGGTTACTTAACGAAGTTGCGCAACTAGCACAACGTTCTGGTATCAAAATGCCAGAAGTGGGTATTTTCCCATCGTACCAGTCAAATGCCTTTGCAACAGGCTGGAATAAAAATGATGCTTTAGTAGCAGTTTCTACCGGTCTACTTGAGCGTATGAACAAAGACGAGCTCCGTGCCGTACTCGCTCACGAAATTGGTCACGTAGCCAATGGTGATATGGTAACCCTTGCATTGGTGCAAGGTGTAGTCAACGCCTTTGTGATGTTCTTTGCGCGTGTAGCAGGTGACTTCATTGACCGTAATGTTTTTGGTCGTGAAGATGGTGAAGCACCGGGTATCGCATATTTTGTCATTACGATTGTATTAGATATTGTTTTTGGTATCGCAGCGTCTGCCATTGTGATGTGGTTCTCTCGCTACCGTGAATACCGTGCCGATGAAGCTGGTGCGCGTTTAGCAGGTAAACAAGCGATGATTTCTGCCCTGTTACGTTTACAAGCAGAATCTGAAATGCCAGATCAAATGCCAAAAGAAATGAAAGCCTTTGCAATTTCTGCGGGTCAAGAACAAAGTTTCAGTTTAGCTGCATTGTTCCAAACACACCCAACGATTGAACAACGTGTTGCGGCATTACAACAATTAGATTGCCCATAATCGAGCATCTAATGTATGTCGTAAAAAAGCCTCCCTATGGAGGCTTTTTTAAGTCTAATTTTTTCCGAACATTTATTGTCTTATCAATAATCTTTCAGCTGAACGATCTTTCAATTGAATAGCCTCTCAGTGATCGCGTTCAAGCAACAAGGCATTTCTATCTACAATACTCCATTGGCCTTTAGCCATTGCCAAAGCAATGAACCACCCATATAAATTGCAAAGATAAAGATTAATAAGAAAATCATCCCGAGTATATCTGGAATATGGATCCATATCCATGCAACCACAGGGTTGCGCCAAAAAGCAGATTGCTGTTGTTTCTGTTCTAATTTTTCATGTAAAAACGGATGTATCACATGTTGATCTGTACTGATTTGATATTCTTCACGAATGTGCGTATGTACAACATCTAAAGCTTTACGGCTCGGTCGAATAAACACATCAAAGATCGTCCCTGCAACAGGAATAAACCCCACGACAGCATCTATAACTGCGAGTTTCATCACACCATTTAATTTGGCTTGTGGTACGCCAATCTGTTTGGCTTTATAGACGGCATAACAGGTCAAGATAAATCCTGCGATATCACCAGCTACGGGAATGGTACTCAACGCTGCGTCCGCACCTACCCCTTGTCTGGTAAATGGAATCCGAACCACGGAGTCCATCATATTGGCAAACTTTGCGAGATCGCGTTCAAGACGAATGACTTCTTGCTTTGACATTTTTTGTTTTAATGGTTCAGCCATGTTTTATCCAATAAAAAACGTGTAAATCACTGAGATTAAAACATATTAGAAGTCTTCAATCTGTTGCAAAATGCTAATCTCTATAAATTGAGCAATTGTGAAGCAATCATCAAATACACCACCACGCCAGTCGCATCACAAATCGAGGTTACCAAAGGTGCAGAAGCGCTTGCAGGATCGAGCTTTAACTTATTGAGTATGAAAGGCAAACTCATGCCAATTAAACAACCGAGCAATACGATACCCATCATACTCAGTGCCAAGACCAAGGCCACGGTTGCATCACCACGGTAGTAGCCTAAAATCGATACAGCAATGGCCATGGTTCCGCCTAAGCAAAGAGCAACAAGCGTCTCTCTCCCCAACAAATAAAACCAATCACGAATCTTTACATCCCCTGTGGCAAGCGCTCGCACCATTAAGGTCGCAGACTGAGAACCTGCATTGCCTCCACTTCCGACCAGTAAGGGTAAGAAAAAAACCAAGACGATATGTGCGGCAATGATATCTTCATAATAGGAAATACCTAAACCGGACAATAAACTGCCAAAGACCAATATCACCAACCAAAACACCCGCTTTTGATACAACTTTAAAATCGGTGCTTTCTTAATGCTCATACCTGGTTCGGTACTCACTGCACTAGCTTTTAAAAAGTCTTCGGTAGTTTCAGCCTGTACCACATCCATCGCATCATCATAGGTGACAATCCCCATCAAACGCTTGGCATGATCCACAATCGGCAAGGCCATAAAATCATATTCAGCCAGTTTACGTGCAATACTTTCTTGGTCTTCGTCTATCCAACCAGTCACTACATCTTTGGTCATCACCTCTTGAATCCGTGCATCACGGTCGGCTTGCAAAATTTGCCGCAGTGAAATCACCCCTTTTAATTGAGACTGATCATTGGTGACATAAATTAAATACAGGGTTTCACGGTCATGCGGTTCATGGCGCAAGGCCTCTATGGCTTGTTGCATGGTAAAGTCAGCAGGCATACTGACATAGTCTGAGCTCATGATTGCGCCTGCAGACTCTTCTGCATAAGCAGATAACGCCTTTAAATGCTCTTGTGTATCTTGATCAAGTTGTTGGTAAATTCGATCTTGTTCTGCATCTGTTAAGCTTTTATATAAATCCGTTGCATCATCAGAATGCATGTCATCAAATAATTCAATTTGTAGACGCAGTGGATAACGCGAAATCAGCTGTCGCTGTGACTCAAAAGGGAAAAACTCAAAAACCAAACCTTGATGCGCTAAACCTGAAAGTAACTCAATTTGATATTCAATTGGAAATTGCTGAATTAAACGGGCCTGATCAGCATAGTTCAGAGGCTGTAAAACACCAACGGCCTCTGTATAATTTTGTTGTTGCAACAAAGCGGAAATATCACGCTGTCTTTGTATTAAATCCGCCATTCAACTCACTCAAATTTTAATCTTTATTTGTTAAACACATTTTGAAGGATAAAATGAAGAGTTTCAAATCACTTCAATATGATCTCTATATCTATAAAAGTTCTCAGTGGAATTTCTTCCCCGCTAAAAAATTCTCCAGAATAAAAAACCACCGTCAAGTATCCAAGCTTTAACGGTGTATTTCTGTAGAACTAAATACTGTCTAACGGTTATTTCATAGACTCAGACACCGGTTTGATTTTAAAAATGGAACGAACCATGACATACATAAACGGAATAAAGATCAGCACCAAAACCGTACCGAATATTACCCCACCGAGTACGCTCACCCCAATCTCTTGGCGACTGGCTGCACCTGCACCAAAAGCAAGAACTAAAGGAACCACTCCCGCACCAAAAGCCAAAGAGGTCATCAAAATAGGACGTAAACGAAGTGCTGCGCCTTCCATTGCAGCTTCGATTACATGTTTGCCTTTTTCTTGTGCCATCGCTGCAAACTCTACAATCAAGATCGCGTTTTTACAGGACAAACCAATTGTTGTCAGTAGAGCAATTTGGAAATAGATGTCATTTGGAAAACCGGCCATGTAGCTAAACAAAATATTACCGCCTATCCCAAGTGGAATCGCACTCATGACTGCAGTTGGAATACTCCAACTTTCATATAGGGCAGCAAGACAGAGGAAAATAAATCCAATCGAGACTAAATATAGCCAAATCGCTTGATGACTTGATTTTTGCTCTTCAAAGGATAACCCACTCCATGCCACGTCCACACCCGGCACTTGATCAACTAAAGCTTTAACATCCTGCATGGCTTGTCCACTTGAGACATTTTTGGCTGTATCCGCTTCCATTTGTAATGCGGTATAGCCCATGAAACGGTTAACAACTTCTGGACCACCACTCCAACCAATGGTTGAAAAATTACTAAATGGAATCATTTCATTTTGGTCATTACGTACATGCCAATAAGCTAAATCTTCTGGTTTAGAACGGAATTCGGCATCTGCCTGCATCATGACGCGTTTAATGCGCCCACGGTCGATAAAATCGTTGATATAGCTACCGCTCCATGCACTACTCATGGTGCTATTAATCGCATTTTGAGTTAACCCCAAGGCCATAGCTTGTTTTTGATCAATATCCACTTTTAGTTCGGCTTTATCGGGGTTTGAGCGTTTGTCTAAATTTTCGAAACTGCTGAATTGTGAAGATTTTTCTTGTAAGCTTTTAAATTGCGCATCGAGATAAGCACGGCCTTCACCATTCATATCTCGCAGCCAAAATTCCAGACCATCGGTTTGCCCAAGGCCACTGACAGAGGAAGGCATGCTGACATTGATTTGTGCATTGTTAAATTTTTTAAAATGTTTCATAGCACGTTCACGAATCGCTTGCGCTGAATTGTGTTGTCCTGAACGTTCATCCCAATGCTTCAGTGCAATAAAGCCTTGCCCTAAGTTTTGACCCGTACCAGAAAAATTTCGTCCATAACGAATCATCACCAAATCAACATTTTGCTTTTCTTCAGTTAAAAAGTACTGCCGAATTTGTTCACCGACCTCACGACTTTTCGACATCGGTGCACCTTCTTGTAATTTAAGTTGCACACTCAAAATACCCTGGTCTTCACTAGGAATAAAACTGGTCGGCAAAGCACGATAAAACAAAGCAAATACCGTAATGAGCCCCGCAAACAACACCACCGTCCATAAGCGATAACGAACCGTGGCTTGTGCAAGGGTCAAATATTTGGTTTTTAAAATCTCTAATTTGGCGTTAAACCAAATCGCCCAACGCTGTGGTTTCGGATTAGGTTTTAAAATTAAGGCGCATAATGCAGGGGTTAAAATTAGCGCAACCATCAATGACAAGCCCATGGCAGCCACAAGTGTGATGGAAAATTGTCTATAGATCACACCCGTTGAACCACCAAAGAACGCCATAGGAATAAAAACAGCGGTTAATACCAAAGTAATTCCGATTAATGCCCCGCTAATTTCATGCATCGACTCTATAGCTGCTTGTTTTGCTGTTAACTGTTGTTCATGCATTAAACGTTCGACGTTTTCCACCACAACAATCGCATCATCGACCAACAGACCGATGGCCAATACCAATGCAAACAAGGTGAGCGTGTTAATGGTCATGCCCAAAGCATATAAAATCGCTAAAGTCCCTAGAATCACCACAGGCACGGTAATCGCAGGTATCAGCGTTGCTCGCCAATTTTGTAAGAAGATAAACATCACCAAAACCACTAATAAAACGGCTTCGAATAATGTTTTCACCACTTCTTTAATCGATTCTTGTACAAATGGCGTGTTATCCCGTGGATAAACAATTTTATAACCGGCAGGTAATTGCTTCGCTAACTGTTCAATTTCTTGCTTAATTAAGGCTGAGGTTTCAAGTGCATTTGCCCCAGAAGCCAATGAGATCCCCATCCCTGAAGATGGATACCCGTTAATGGTATTCACCCCTGAATAATTTTCCGCACCCAATTCAACACGTGCAACATCTTTTAAATAGACAAAACTGCCGTCTCGTGCAGATTTGACAATAATATTTTCAAATTCTTCAACTGACTTTAAACGTGTACCTGAAGTGACTTTTGCATTGAGATATTGATCCGAAACACTGGGCAATTCACCTAAGGCTCCGGCTGCAACCTGCGTATTTTGTGATTCAACAGCCGCACGGATATCACTGGGCATAAGGCTATATTGCTTTAACTTCAGTGGGTTGAGCCAAATGCGCATGGCAAATTGCGAACCAAAAACATCGACTTCACCAATACCCTCAATTCGAGCAATGTCCTGTTCTAGATGAGTCATCATATAGTCACCAAGTTCGATATTCGAACTCTTGCCAGTCTCATCATAGAGGCCGATAACCATATGGGTATCACCCAAAGATTTATAGACATTTACCCCTTGGCGCTGCACATCTTCAGGCAGCCGATTGATTACTCCATTTATGGCATTTTGTACTTGTACTTGAGCGGTATCTGGGTCAGTGCCATTTTCAAAACTGATGCTGATCCGGCTTCGACCTGAAGAGTCGCTGCTTGAACTAAAATATAAAAGATGATCAATTCCTTTAATTTGTTGCTCAAGAACTTGTGTGACACTTTCCTCGACTGTTTCTGCTGACGCACCGCTATAACTTGCACTGACCGTAATTCGTGGTGGTGCAATATCTGGATAGCGCTCTACCGGTAAATTGAGCACAGCAAATAGCCCGAGCGCCATGACGATGATCGCCAAGACACCTGCAAAAATCGGTCGATAAATAAAAAACTTAGACAGCATCAGTCCATGTCACTTTTCAATTAATGAAATAAAATATGTTGATTGATTTTTTCAAAAAATCTTATTGATAATCAATCACAATGTGCTTGATTACAAGCCTAGACTACATAAAAACCTTGCTTGAAGCGAAATATGTAGAAAATATGGAGAGCCTCCATTTCAGCTATTTTAGTAAATTTATGTGACAAAACCGCCTCTGTCATGAAGTCTTAGCCACTGCCCTGCAATGTATGCCTGCAACATCATTCATTTATATAAAAAGATGCAGAGGCAGCCATGCAAAAACAATTAACAAAACAGTTAAATCTAGCCATAACTAGCAAAGTGAAATCCTCATGGGGCGTGTCTTCACTGCTCCTTTTTAGCGTTTTTGGTTTATCTGCATGTAATTCGGATGACGATAAAACCCATGTCACCAAGCCCCCTATTTTGCCTGATACAGGTTTTGTCATTGTTGGGCATCGTGGTGCCAGTGCTTTGCGACCTGAGCATACTCTTGCCGCATATCAAAAAGCGATTGATGATGGTGCGGATTTTATCGAACCCGATTTAGTGCCAACCAAGGATGGCTATCTGGTTGCGCGCCATGAAAGTGAAATTTCAGGGACTACCAATATTAGTACGCTGTCACAATTTGCGGATCGAAAAACCACCAAAAAAATCGATGGTATCGACTATACAGGATGGTTTACGGAAGACTTTAATTTGAATGAACTGACTCAAAATGTAAAAGCACGTGAGCGTATTGCTCAATATCGCCCTAATAACACTCAATATAATGATCAATACAGCATCCCAACGCTCGAACAAATCATTGAACTTGCCGATGCTCACTATAAAAAAACTGGGAAAATTGTTGGTTTATATATTGAAACCAAGCACCCAACATTTTTCCAACAGCAAAATCTAGCCATGGAAGATCGTTTACTCACCACGCTTGCCAAATACAGTTATACACGTGATATCGCGCCTGTATATTTACAGTCCTTTGAAACCACCAATCTTAAATACTTACGTGATCAACTCACGCAAAAGAAAACCCTCAAACATGGCAAAATTATTCAATTATTAGATAGCCCAACTGCAATACCGGGTGACTTACAGCAACAAAGCTCACCTCAAAATTATGCAAGCTTAGCAACAGCAGAAGGCCTAAAATCAGTGGCAAAATATGCAGATGGTGTGGGTCCTAGTAAAACGTATATCTTTTCAAACACTGAGTTTAAACAAACCAGTTTTGTCAAAGATGCCCATGCTGCTGGTTTGAAAGTCCATCCTTATACGCTCAGACCTGAAAATGGTTTTTTACCTGACTATTTAAAATGTAGCTCAGTGGCAACCGAACGTTGTGATACCGGTGCGGCTAAAGAATTTGAAAACTTCTATAAAGCTGGTGTAGATGGTGTATTTGCAGATGATCCGGGACTGGCACGCAAAACCTTAACACAACTGCAAAAGCCCTAGTTTTCCTAAATTTAAAAAAGACGCCGAGGCGTCTTTTTTATTGTTCAATGGAAACCTTAAAGCGGGTTTGCCAAATATTCTGCGGCTGACTGCGTTGCCACTGGCTGAGGTGCTGGAGCTGTCGGAGCTGTCGGAACTGTCGGAACT
>NZ_VPAF01000062.1:0-1019 GCF_013419345.1 Acinetobacter sp. YH12086 | reverse complement strand
AGACGCATCATCCATTTCAGTAGTTGTGCCTGTTAATGCATTTTCTTGAACCCTGAGGTAATTGTTTTGTGAATGACGAGCTTGAAAAACAGTAGAAATGTAATAATCAGTCATGTAAGAACTTGCTGCATTAGTCATTTGCTGTATAGCTAACATCCATCGTAGAGGACCCCATTTAGCTGCCTCTTGTGCTGTATATGTTTTATCAAACTCTGAATTAGTGCCAGTGCCTAATGAGAGCAACAACATTTGTTTGTAATTCAATGACTTAATTGAAGCAAATGCTGGATCCTCTTGTGCAAGTCTCGTTGCAACGCTAATGGATAATAACGACGGATCAACAGCAGCAACATCGCCATCAACAAGATTGAAGTCATATTGATCTCCATTACTAGTATTAGTAGCAAAGTAATGTGGAGGAAAATATGTTGGAGCTGCTGCTGTGGAATAACATATGTCATACATCTTAGCATCCAATTCTGGAGTTTTTGCTAAATTTGACTTAGTGAATATTACTGGCTTATTTGTTTTGATGTCAAAGCTTGAGATGGCAACTTCTGTCAAAGCTTGATGCACACGAGTTTCTCCAAGTTTTTCTTGAAGAACTTGCAGAAGATATTTTCCATCATATTTTGGCTCAACAAGGTGAAAACCACTAGGTTCAAAAATCTTAGGGCCATGTTCGAAGTAAAAAGGTACAATATCTTTGGCAGCAGCAAAGGGTCGATTGTTTTCATTTGGAGTAGTTATCATAGCAGTCAATAAACCTCCTGTACTTGTTCCTCCAATTACATCAAAGTAATCTGCAAGTCTTGCATCTTTATTATTGTCCACTTCCTGAAGTTGTCCTTCAAGAAATTCGAGAATGGTAGCTGGAATGATTCCCTTAATTCCACCTCCATCAATACTAAGAACAGTCACCATTTCTTCCAACTTAGCACATGTTGAACTAGTAGTTGCTAATATCATAAAAAATAAAATTAAAAAAGATTTAGTAGTTGCCATTTTGCAAATGTTCA
>NZ_VPAF01000061.1:0-1067 GCF_013419345.1 Acinetobacter sp. YH12086 | reverse complement strand
ACGTATAGGAAGAATAAACGCCCTTTTCACCCAAGTCCAACAGCTTTGGACCGCAGTTGACTCTTTCGACACCCCTGCGATGCAACCCAATCCGGCTGACGGGGAGCCAGCAACGCTGAAAATTTACCCTCCTCTTTCCCACTAGCGGCTCCTTTTCCGACAACCAGCACGGCGGATCCCTGCCGCGGCGCTGTGAACGCAGCATTTTGATTGGTATCGTTGGCCTTCAGGCTCGTCAGTCAAACAGACCCAGGAGCAGCTCAGCCGGTGGCGCCCGGCTTTCGGGTAACGCCCTGGTCCCGCTGGTTTCGGCTTTGTGCTTCAGGTGATCAAGGATCTGCTTGATCACTATAGGGTCTTCAATGCAGGCGATGACTTTCATGGCGCCGCCGCAGCCGCTGCAGGTCTCGATGTCGATATTGAAAACACGCTTGAGCCGTTGCGCCCATGTCATCGACGCTCGCCGTTGTGCTGGTGTTGCCGGTTCATCAGCCACCCTGACCTTGTTGCCCCTGCCCCGTTTTGCCGGCGTGACCAACGCCCGGTGCCGACTGTTGGGTGCGAACACCCCGTGGAAGCGGGTTAGGTTGACTCTGGGCTTCGGTACCAGGGCGGCCAGCCTTGCAATGAAATCCAATGGTTCGAAAATGACGTGCGTGGTGCCGTCCCGGTACGGCGTCTTGAGCTGGTAGCGCACGTTGCCGCCTCGTGTTAACGACAGCCGCTTCTCGGATACCGCCGGGCGGCTGATGTACCGGCACAGCCGTTCGAGCTTCTTGCGTTCATCGGCCCTGGCCGCCACGCCGGCGTGCAGGCTGGACCCGGCTACCTTGCCAATCCCGTCACCGAACGGATCACCACTGGTCGGCAGAGTTTGCAAAGTGAACACCTTTCGCCCCGCCTGTGAACCGACAGCGATACGGTAAGTGATCGAGTGCCCCAGCAGGGGTGTCATCGGGTCGTCATCCACCGCATCCGAGGCCAGATAGCTGTTTTCGACATCCCGTTCCAGCAGGCCTTGCCGTTCCAGATAGCGACCCACCCGGTGGGCGATGGTGTGCGTCAGC